>JBGPYG010000273.1:0-5767 GCA_041493085.1 Pyrinomonadaceae bacterium
ATTTCGAATTGCGGATTTCGGATTGCGGATTTGCCAATCACTCACGCGTTAGCGCGGTTGCTCTTGGTGCTTCTTCCTATGCTCGTAAAAATTGCTGGTTTGCTCCCACGGATGTGCCGGCCTTGACGAGTTGGTATTCGATTATCGCGCAGGTTTCGTCTGCGGAAGCGTTGCCACAAACGCAATTACCTTTAGCGCAAACTGCTTCGTTCTCTTCTCTAGCTCAAGTTTTGTTCATGAGAAATTCGCAATTCGAAATCCGAAATTCGCAATTTCTCTATGGAATAACACGCACCGGAAGCTGCGATAGGGAAGGCGCGACGGTGCTGAGCAAACTGCGCAAAAAGGTTTTTCCTCCAGAGGTCGGCACATCAATGATGTCGTTGGGCATTAGCGCTATGTCTTCTGCCCGCTTCTTTTCGATCGCGGTAAGATCAACCACGATTTCTTTACTGGTGGCAGTGCCCGGTTCTTGTCTCACAATCCTGACCTTGTCTTTCTTGCTGTCTTGCCTAACGCCGCCAGCCATGGCCACCGCGCGCGAAAGCGTGATGGGTTCTTTGAGCGGAATCGTCACGGGAGTGAAGACATTTCCGACAACGTAGACCTGGTTAGCTTCTGGAAGCGTAACAATGTCGCCGGGTTCGATGTAGGGATTGGCCCGGGCATCGCCTTGCAGGGTGTCGCTCAGTTTGTAACTGGAAAACGCTGTGGTCGAGTCCTCCGTTTCTGATTCCGCTTTTTGACAAGGGAGCGACCGCGGCGCGTGGACGATGTTAATGGTTTGGCCCGCCTTGGGCGAGGGACCCTTTGCATAAGTTAGGAGCTCCAGCAGGCGTATGCGCCGCTGCAGCTCAAAACGGCTCTGCTCGTTTACCGCACCGATGACAGCCACCTGCCTTGAGTGATACTCCTTAATGAAGACGTCAACCTGCGGATTGCGGTAAAACCTGGTGTACCTGCCGGCAATTTCCTTCGATAACTCGCCTTCCGTCTTGCAGGCGGCTTGAATTTCGGTATCGATCAAAGGCATGCGAATGTTGCCGTTGCCTTCCACGCGAACCGCCTCGCGCGAGAGGTTTGGCCGATTCAGAATTCGTATATCGAGCACATCGCCCGGGCCGATGCGGTAGCGATCGTCCGCATCAGATGATGCCGCAACTTGAGCTTTACTGGTATTACTAGCTATCGATTTCTCCGGCGTAGTCTGTTCGGCTGCTTGTTGAGCAGAAACTGAAACCGAAGCTGCAAAACAAATTGCCCCCAGTGCGATTTTTGCGGCAAAGCCGCTCATAAAAATGTTTTTAATCATAAAAGTTTACTTTCTCGCTAATCCAACTCTGCGGGACAGCAGCGCTTCTCGCATGTGATTTGGATGGGCCAGGTTTAAGACGGTGTTGCTCAATAAAACCAGCAATTCCTCGTGCTCACGCTTAAAGGTGCCGGTCAAGGGGTTGTCGTCTGTCTTGGTCACGATGCCCTCTCTTACCCACTGCCAGAACTGAGCCTGCGTGGTCCAGAACTCCTTCCGATCCCGGCAGATTACCAGCGCCGTTTTCTTCTTCTTTTTCTTTTTCCTGTCCTTGTTTGTGCTCATTTCTTTCTGGTTCCAATGACTAGAGACACTTGTGCCCTGGTATGTTTTTTCGCTTACCCGCGCGAAATTGCAAACACACAGTACCCCGAAGGGAAACCTCTTATGCGAGGCGGCATCAAATTTTCAAACTGGAGTGCGGTGACCCGTCACCGTTTTGGTCTGCGGCGGCACGGCACCCCACGCGGGCTGCCCGCGCGGGGACCCCGCAAGACGCCGCAGTCTTTCACTAAATTCAAGCGAACCATGGCCGCGACAGGTCGCGACCGACCAAAGCGCTGACTGGTCAGCGCACTCCACTCCAAAGTTACAGCAGCAACCGCGATATCAATTCCGCTCGGCGCTTCACACCAAACTTGATGAAGATGTGACGCAGATGGAATTTCACCGTCTGTTCAGTCACCAACAAGCGCGACCCAATCTCCGCGTTAGTCAACCCCTCAACGCAGCACAACGCCACCTGCGCTTCGCGCCGGCTCAAGTTTCTATTCTCGACAACTCTCTGGATCACTCGCTCAAAGGAGCGGTTCCCCGCGCTGCTCTCAATTCCCTTCGCATACGATTTGATCCCTCTCTCTTCGCGCCGCGCAATAACTTCCGCAGGCGTAAAAACACGATAAGAGAAACTGTGATCGCGCGCTCCATTGCCATTGGGTTTTGCTTCGCGTTCGACACTAAACTTCGCCACCAGGCCCTCAAGGCCCCTTCTGATCGTGCTCAAACTGACAATGCCAGTGTGCTCCATCAAAGCGCGGACGGTGAAAATCTCACGATTTTCTGGCGCCTCCCCCTCTCCATTCATTGGCCCATTCATTGCCCCAAGCATTGCCGCGTAGACGCGTCGCTCCACCGGCGTGTGACTCAAAGCCACAAGCGCCATGGTTCGAGCGTCCCCAGGGTGTTCGATCTTCTCACCTAAAGGGTAGGTTTTTGAATCGATCTCCGCGATGCTTTTGGCTTTCTGGGGATACATCAAATTGGTCTCAGAGAGATATTGCGGCGGGATCTTTAATCTCGAAGCTAATCTCGAAGCTCTGATTGGCAACGGAACTGCAAACTTAATTCACTAAAATCCTGCAAGACAAAATTGCGGACGTCAGGGACGCGCAACAGACTCCTCGGCTTTCAATACAATTTGTGCAGTGGAGTAACTTCTGGGAAAGTCACAAAAGTCCGACTAACCTGCTGATTTGAATGCGCCCAGAGCCTAAATGCATCGATAATTTATGTCAAGTAGTTTCATTGAATTCAGGCGCAATGTGCGGGTCTGACCAACCTAAATCGACAATCACCCGCTAAAGCCCTGTGCTCAGAACCTTATCCACCATTTCACACCAAAGGTGGCCGATCGTGATGTGCGCTTCCTGGACCCTCGAAGTTCGCTCTGAAGGAACGACGACCGCAAGATCGCAATAAGAGGCCAGCGGCTCTCCCGAACAACCCGTTAACGCTATGACCTTGCAACCAATCGCCCTGGCTTTCTCGGCCGCCTTGACCACGTTCGGAGATTTCCCGCTGGTGCTGATCGCAATCAGGACATCCCCGGCAGTTGCCAAACCCTCCACTTGCCGTGCGAAGACTTCCTCGTAACCGTAGTCGTTGCTTAGCGCAGTCAGCGCCGAAGTGTCGGTGGTCAGGGAGACGGCGGGGAACGCCCGCCTTTGTTGTTCGTATCGCCCTACCAGCTCTGCCGCAATGTGCTGCGCATCGGCCGCGCTGCCGCCATTTCCGCAAAGCAAAATCTTATTGCCGGCGCCGAGGGCCTCGCAGATAAGGCGACCCGCTGCATCAATCTCGCCAAGTCTGGAGTCGAGCAATGCTTGTATAACTTGCAGATGCTCTTTGAGGGAATGGGTCAACAGAGTCGCGCTGGAATTCTCGGGTGTCAGGGAATTATTTGCCACTATGAAGCTCGCTGCGCCAAATTCGATAAAAACTTAAGAAACTCAACTGCCTGCCGGCTGCTGTTGGCGTCCAATAAGATTTTCGAGTTGGAAATTAGCATAGTTTGCGATGACACTAAAGGGTAGTGGTTCAGTTTGATATCAGAACCGGGAGCGGAAGCGACCGGGTGCGGGCATTCGAGTTGGCTTGTGCTCGTCCTTTCGAATCTTGGTTCTAACCCAGTTGCTCGGTTGAATCCGGAACCCGGTCGCTACCGCTCCCGGTTCTGATTCTTTGCGGATTTCCTTGCGCACTTTGCGTTTCGGTAATTGTCATATCGCCTTGCACAAATATCATTCTCCGATGTAGGCTTCGCTTCACTTTTATTCGGGCGTTGTCGTCTGCGGATGAACCTCATCTGCCCTCTTAATTAGTAGCCGCCGTATGATCATGTCAGCCAAAACGCCCATGCTGCGCCAGTATCAGGAACTGAAGCAGCAACATCCCGGAACCCTGCTATTTTTTCGCCTCGGTGATTTTTACGAGCTCTTCTTTGACGATGCTGTAATTGGAGCCCGCGAACTTCAAATAACCCTAACGGCGCGCCATAAAGAACGGGGCGACCCGGTGCCAATGTGTGGCGTTCCCCATCACTCCGCGGCAAACTACATCGCGCGATTGGTGCGCAAAGGTTACCGGGTCGCAATCTGCGAGCAGACCGAAGAAGCTTCGAAGACGAAGAAGCTCGTGCGACGCGAAGTAGTCAGAATTGTAACTCCCGGTACGCCCATCGATCCGCAACTGCTGGATGCCCGCGAAGCGGTGTTCCTGGGTGCCGTGTGCAGCTCGGGCGAGACAATCGGTGCTGCGTTTCTCGATATTTCCACAGGAGAATTTCGCGCCACTCAGGAAAGCGGACCTACCGCGTGGGAAAAAATCCGCGCCGATCTCGAGTCGTATGCGCCGCGCGAGCTGCTCTTCCCCGCTTCGCTCGCTCCATTAATAAAGGCTGGGCTCTCGGGAAAAGTGCAGACCGCTCCGTTGCCTCTTGGTGAAGTGGGTATTGGCGATAGCCAGGCTACAGAACCGGACCAGCCACAAGCGTTTCGCGGTTCCCCAAATGAGCCGGGGTCCCCAGCCGGGCAACCCGGCTGGGGTGGTGGTCAATTCATCGAGGCCACACTGACTCCATTGGAAGACTGGCTTTGGCAGAAAAAGGATTGCGCGGAGCTTTTACTGAATCACTTCGGGACGCGATCGCTCGAGGGCTACGGAATTGAACGCAAGGACGAGGCAGTGCGCGCAGCCGGCGCCTGCCTGCGTTATGCGCAGGATACGCAACGAGCCGCCGCTGATCACATAACGGGTTTGACCTATTTTGAACCGCAGGATCATTTGGTGCTGGACAATGTAACCGTCCGCAATCTTGAGCTTGTCGAATCTTTGGGCGGGGCGAGTGGCCGAACGCTGTTGAGCGTTATCGATGAGACCGTTACCGGAATGGGCGCGAGACTGCTGCGCTCCTGGATGTTAAGGCCGTGCGTGAAACGAGGGGAAGTTGAAGCCAGGCTCGGCGCGGTCCAGGATCTGGTCGCTTCGCAGATCACCAGAGACAAGCTGCGTTCGTTACTCAAAGAAGTTTCCGATCTTGAACGCCTGGTCGGGCGCATCAGTTTCGGTTCAGCGACGCCGCGCGACTTGAATGCAATCCTGCGTTCGCTATACCAGGTACCGGCAGTGCGCGAAAACCTGGCCACCATGCAGTCGTCGCTGTTGCAAATCTTGTCTGAAAGCTCAGACGAAGTGCCTGAAATCTGCGCGTTGCTGGTAAAAGCGATTAGCGATGATCCACCGGCAAAAATAAGTGAGGGCGATACCATCCGCGCTGGCTATTCAACGGAGCTGGACGAGCTGCGCTCCATTAGCCGCAACGCCAAACAGATTATCGCCACCCTTGAAGCTACCGAGCGCACCCGCAGCGGTATCAGCAACCTCCGCATCAAATTCAATAACGTCTTCGGCTACTTCATAGAAGTTTCCAAGGGGAACGCAGCGCGCGTTCCGGCGGAATATGAACGAAGACAGACGCTCACCAATGCCGAACGGTTCACAACCGCTGAGCTGCGCGACTGGGAGAAGAAAGTTCTCGGCGCCGAAGAGCGGATCACTCAACTGGAGGCGGAACTATTCAACGACGTGTGCCGGCAAGTGGCGGCCGAAACAAAACGCATCCAGGCGACTGCTCGCGCGTTGGCGGCGCTCGACGCACTGGCAGGGCTCGCGGAAACG
>JBGPYG010000015.1:0-22261 GCA_041493085.1 Pyrinomonadaceae bacterium
CCGTACGATTTAGCCAACTTCGAATTGATGATTTGCGATTAGGACTAGCGGCATTAAGCGAGAGTGAACACAATCTCGAACAGTTAGCCGCGGCAACCGGTGGCCGGCTCTACAAGCCGACCACCTTCAATGATCTCGAAAGAACCTACGCTGAAGTCGCCGACGAACTGCGTCACCAATACACCCTCTACTACTCGCCTCTAAACACAAACCGGGATGGCCAATTCCGCCGCGTTCGGGTTGCGACTGCAAATCCTTCTCATCGGGTGACCGCGCGGATTGGCTACTACGCGCCGAAGAAATAAGCCGGGTTGAGTGGCGTAATCAAGTACCGGTAAACCTGCCTCTGGCTTCCTCGCCTCTACCAATCGGAACAAAAGCTCGCCCTGCGGCCAAAATGCTACGCTCCTTTGGGAGAAGCCAAGCTTGCGTCGTGTTGACACGCCAAGAGAGATGCTGTAATCTCCCCTCGCCTACCTTGGTCTAAAGCTAACTCCAATTATTTATCTGGTTAAGTACTTTTGGGAAAGGGCGGCATAGTCATTGCGATGAGTTTGTCCAGTTTGCGAGGCTACGTGTGTGTCCCTGTCTTGCGATCAGCAATTCTAATATAAACGAGCACCTAGAGGAGAGAGCAGAGCATGCGACTAATCAAGCGCGCCGAAAGAGGCCTCACGTTGGCCGCCGGCGGTCTACATGATGTTATTCAATCAGTTAATAAGTACAAACCTAATCCGTCGTTTACCCCCAAATGGTCTGACAAGCCTTTGCTGAAATCGTGGCAGAAAAGCAAGCCGACGTTGGGTTGGCCGCGAACCACGGACTCGCTCTGCCCAAACTGCGTAATCGAAGCCCGAGAATCGATCATTAGCGGCAAGCAGGACGTGAGCGTTCTGATCAACGAGAAAGTTGGTGAAATCAAGGCGCAGATCATTGAACGCGATGGCGAGGTCTGGATGGTAAAGGATTGTCCGATTCATGGGCACTTCGAAGACATGATGGCCATCGACGTAAAGTTTCTTACCCACATCGAAAAGATGTTCCCCGGCCGAGACATCGATGCGCACAGTGACGAGAAACTACACAACCACGGCTCCAGCACAGTTAAATATGGCCGCGGTGCGGTCCTAACCGTTGACCTTACTAACCGCTGCAACATGATGTGCGATCCGTGCTTCATGGACGCCAATCAGGTGGGCTTCGTTCATGAGTTGAGCATGGACGAGATCAGGGAAATTCTTGATAACGCCATCTCGATCAAGCCACGCCGCCAGATGTCTGTCCAGCTCTCCGGAGGGGAGCCTTCAATTTCGCCGCACTTCATCGAGTCGATTAAGTATGCGCGCAAAGTTGGTTACAACAGCGTGCAGGCAGCAACGAACGGTATCGAATTCGCCAAGAGCAAAGACTTTTGCCGACAAGCTGCCGAAGCGGGCCTCCGTTATGTGTATTTGCAATTTGACGGCGTAGGCAACGATGCTAACAGCCATCGTCAGGTCGGCAACTTATTTGACGTGAAGATGCGGGCAATCAACAACCTGCACGAAGCCGGTGTTGAGATTGTACTCGTAACCACTTTGGTTAACGGTATCAACAACGATCAGGTAGGATCGATTATTAGATTCGCGTTGGACAATCCCAAGAAGATTGCCTTCCTTTCTTTCCAGCCCGTTTCCTTCACCGGGCGTGATGAAGAGATCACGCCCCAACGCCGCTTGCAACAGCGTTACACGCTTTCGCACCTCGCGCATGATGTGAAGGACCAGGTTGGGATCACTGAGCCGACGCGCGATTGGTTCCCGTTATCACTAATGGGCGCCTTTGCGGACTTCGCGGATCTTGTCCACGGACCTCAAGCTGAATGGGGTCAGGTATCCTGCGGCTGCCATCCGAATTGCGGAGTGGGCACGGCAGTGATGGTCGATAAGGAAACTCGCGAAATGCGTCCGGTGCCGGAATTCTTGAACATCCCAGGCCTGGTGAAGGACATGCAGAAGATTACCGACGCCGCGCGCGGCAAGTGGATGTCTAATTTGATGATGGGCTTGGCTCTCCTCAAGCATTACAACCCATACAAATCGCCGTCGCAGTTTACGCTTTACGAGCTCTTCAAGAAGTTTGACAAGTCATTTGGCTTGACCGGCAAAGACTATGGGAAGGTCAGCGGCGATCGCTCGCAAAGCGATATTGAGAAGCGTCGCGCGGACCGCTGGAATTTCCTTTTCATCGCCGGAATGTGGTTCCAGGACCTCTTTAACTACGACTTCCGCCGCACCGAGATGTGCATCATTCCCTACGGGACTCAAGAGGGCGAGATTTCCTTCTGTGCTTACAATACCGGCATAGGATGGAGAAACATCATTGAGAACATGCACCAGAATGCGACGGTAGCGAAGTGGTATGAGGAAAACGGTCGTCACGAGATTTTTGCTCGAGGTAAGGAAGTCGAACTAACCGATAAGACACACAATTTGGTGTTGAATCCGATCGACCTTACGCGGCCGAACAAGCCCGAGATGCAAGGGCCGAAGACGGCTCATGAAGAAGCAGTGATGATGCGCAAGCTTTATCAGGAGATCGTGCTCAAGAAGCAGCTCGATACAAAAGAAGCGGACAAGCCGGTTCAGATTCAAAGTCTCAGCCGCAAGAAGCAGGAGACTGCGGAACCCGCCCTGGTCTAGCCAGCGCGTTTTAGTTCACGAGAGAGCCCCGCGACCGATTGAACTGTTCGCGGGGTTCACTGCGTAAGAAGCGCCTTGGCGGCTTTTACCGCGATTTGTGATTTTTGAGACACACACACAGCGTGCCAACTTGACCACGGAGGTTCGCGGCGTGTTAAATAGCCCGGTTACAAGAGAGGACAGCAAACTTTAAGAAAGACGGAAATTGAATGGCTATAGTTACTATTAATCAGGGTGAATCGATTGAAAGTGCGTTGCGCCGTTTCAAACGCAAAGTGATGACGGAAGAGATTATCAAGGATGCAAAAAAACACGCATTCTTTATCCCTCCAGGCCAAAAGGCAAAACTCAAGTCAGCTCTCGCACGCAAGCGCAACAAGAAAAAAGGCCGCATGCGTACTACCCCGCGAGACTAATCGGATAGTAGAGCCACCCTTTGCATACTGCGCGCGAGCGCGCAATTCTCTCCAGTCGTCCATAGTCTACCGATCAGTGTTGTCGCTCGAGGTATATTCCGAGTGCTGGTGAGATGAATGAAGAGGGTTGACGGCCAGGCCAGGGCGGGTTTGTTATGACGAGAATTCTGCTCACAAACGACGACGGAATCCACTCGAATGGCCTAATCAAGCTCGAAGAAGCGCTAAGAGAGCTCGGCGATGTTTACGTCGTCGCTCCAGCCTCAGAAATGAGCGGCGCTTCTCACAGTCTCACGTTGGCGCGACCTCTTCGCATACGCCAAATTGACGAAAGACATTGGACGGTTGACGGTACGCCTACCGACTGCGTCACGCTCGCACTTAATAAGATTCTCCCCCAGGAAGACCTCCCTGACATTTGCGCCTCGGGAATTAATCATGGTGGGAATCTCGGCGACGACGCGACCTACTCCGGAACCGTTGCCGGGGCACTCGAAGCGACGATCCTGGGCGTACCGGGGCTGGCGTTTAGTCTGGTTGCGCGAGAACATTTTGATTTCCGAGAGGCCGCCCAATTTGCCGTGGTAGCGGTGCGGAAAGTATTGGCGGAAGGTCTTCCCGAAGGCACTCTACTCAACATCAACATTCCCGCTAAAGAGATCAAAGGCGTTCGCGTTACGCGACAAGGAATCAAGAACGCTCGTCCTGTTATCAGCGAGCACATCGATCCGCGAGGCAAGCCGTATTTCTGGATCGGCGAAGAGTATTTCAACAATAGCTCCGCTGATGGAACCGATTACAAAGCCATAGAGTGGGGTTATATCTCGGTCACGCCTTTAAGGAGTGACATGACAGACCACCGAGCGCTCGCTGCGATTGAGAGCTGGAACTATTTAAAGGACCCGGAGCTGCTCCATAAGGCGTAAGCGGTTTTGGATCCCGCAACACTCCTCGAACAGTATTAAAGTTTCGTGCAACCAACCGGTCAACAGCCTGCGAATAGAAGCCAGGATTATTCCATCCCACGCGAGCGAATGGTCGAGAGGCTTCGCGACCATTATCAAATCCACGATTTCAGGGTTCTTGAGGCGATGCGAACTGTGCCGCGTCATGCCTTTGTGCCCGAAGCTTTGCAGGGTCGAGCTTATGGAGACCACGCTCTACCGATTAGCTCGAGTCAAACGATTTCCCAGCCCTATATTGTGGCCCGCATGACTGAGCTGCTCGAGATCAATCCCGGAAGCCGGGTGCTTGAGATAGGTGCTGGTTCCGGTTATCAGACCGCCGTTCTCGCGAAGGTTGCAGGTCAGGTTTATTCGATCGAACGCATTGCGAGCCTCGCGCGCGAAGCTCAAAGGCGCATTCGACAACTGAACATCTATAACGCCACCGTGAAGTGTTTTGACGGCACGTTGGGCTGGGCTGCAAACGCCCCTTACGATGCGATACTAGTTGCAGCCGGCGGTCCAACTGTCCCGGAACCACTCGTGGCCCAGCTAAAAGTTGGTGGACGTCTGGTCGTGCCGGTCGGTGATTCACGTGAATCACAACGTCTGGTGCGAATCATTAAGGCCGCAACTGAGCACAAGCAGGAAGACCACGGCGCCTGCGCCTTTGTTCCGTTGATTGGACAACATGGCTGGTCTACATGAAGGTTTCGAGTTTCGAGGTTTCTCCTTGAGGTTTTTTGCAACACCTAGCTTGCATTTCCTTGATTAACTCGGCGCCATCCGGCTGAACTCCAAACCCGAAACCTGAAACTCGAACCCTAGTAAATAAATGATTGCACGAATAATCGAAACCCTGTCGTGGCTTATCGTCGTGACAATTTCATCGCTGGGCTATTCGGGAATAGTCCTGCTGATGGCAATTGAATCCGCCTGCATACCGCTGCCTTCCGAGATCATCATGCCGTTCTCAGGATATCTCGTGTCTACAGGCCAAATGAACCTATGGCTGGTCGCGCTCGCCGGTGCGGTAGGTTGTGTGCTCGGCTCATTGGTCGCTTACTGGGTAGGTATGTACGGAGGCCGTCCGTTAATTGAAAAATACGGACGCTACGTCCTGGTTTCCCGTCACGATCTCGACATGGCCGACCGCTGGTTTTCAAAGCACGGCGAGATTATTGTCTTCGTCAGTCGTCTCTTGCCGGCCATTCGCACCTTCATCGCGTTTCCAGCAGGCGTGGCCAGGATGAACTTAAAGCGATTCGTCATTTACACCTTTGCTGGGTCATTGCCCTGGTGCCTGGCGCTCGCTTATGTAGGACAGAAGCTCGGTGAAAAGTGGAACAAGGACGACACGCTCAAGACCTGGTTTCATCGTTTCGACTTTCTAATTGGGATCGCAGCGGTGTTAGTAGTTGGCTGGTGGATTTGGCGCCACATAGGCCACCTCCGTAAGGAGAAAGCTCACGCTTAGAATTTCGATTTGGAAGTACGCAATTCGAAATTCCAGACGACGGTTGGTGAACCAAAAGCCTCGTGCTAATCTCGCCGTCATGAAGCACCATTGTCGAGCGCGGAGCCGTTGCCAAGTTGCTCCCGCCCAGAAAAACTGCGTTGAGCTTTTATCCTTAAGCTTCGCGGATGAAATGAAGTTTTGGAAATAGTAAATCTGAAAGAAGAAGAAGTGTGCATGAAGCACGTGGAGAGGGAACAAGACTCCACGCGCCCGGGCTCTCGTTTTCTTGGTCGGTTGATTTTCTTCTCCCTGCTCGTGACCATCGCATTGACGGCGATCCCTTACGGAACGGTCCAGCCGTGGTGGATAGCGGTCTTCGAGTGTCTAGTTTTCGTAATCGCGATACTCGGAGCGATCGAAACCTCCCTTGGCAAGAGCTGGTCGAGGAACGAGCTGTCATTGTTTGCGCCGCTTCTTCTCCTCACTTTGTTTGTCGCGTTTCAGTCGCTGCCGCTGTTTTCAGGGCTCGGACCACTCGGCCTGGGATCATCTCTCAGCGCGGACCCTTATGGCACGCGCCTTTTTGCGATCCGGCTATGCGCTCTGGTCGTGGCAGCGTTGCTACTCCTTCGTTACACCTCGAACAAAGCTCGCTTGCGGAACCTGATCTACGTCATCATTGCTGTCGGCATGGCGAGCGCCTTCTTCGGCATAATGCGGAAGAGTTTGCAACAAGGTTCCGGATTCTTTCTTCCTGGATTGACTATTGTGGATCGCAGCTTTGGGCAATTTGTTAACCGAAACCACTTCGCGTTTTTGATGGAGATGTGCCTGGGACTAACCCTTGGATTGATTGCCGGTGAAATGGGCCGGTACCGCCGCGTATTGGTCTTGTTATCGGTAAGCGCTCTGCTGTGGGTGGCGCTGATCTATTCCAATTCACGAGGCGGCATTCTCGCGTCACTCTGCGAGTTGCTTTTTCTGGGATTTATGCTTGATCCCATCAGTCACTTAACGAAAGCCCAGGTGGGCACGCGTTGGCGCCGTTTTCAGAACCTTGCTAGTGGGCTTGCGGTGCGGGCTTTTCTGGGCGTGTGTCTGATCGCGCTGTTTGCTTACGGGGTTGGTTGGGTGGGCGGTGAGCCCGTAGTCTTTAACTTTCAACAAGCGGCCACCGATTTCAGCCAGCAGGAAATGCAGAACAACGCCAACACGAGCAGAAAGGAAATCTGGTCGGCGACGTGGCAACTGATCAAGGCCCATCCAATTGTCGGCGTGGGTTTTGGTGGTTACTGGGTTGGTATAACCAGGTATCACAACGCGTCGGGGGCGATGACCCCGCAGCAAGCCCACAATGATTATTTGGAATTGATGGCCAGCGGAGGAGTTATAGGCTGCGCTCTGGTTGCCTGGTTTGCAGTGCTGTTTCTAAAAAGGGCACGGCAGCGTCTACATTCCCCAGATCCTTATTACCGGGCGGCGTGTTTGGGCGCCCTTACGGGACTCTTTGGCGTAGCCGTCCACAGCTTCGTTGATTTTGGAATGCACATAACCATTAACACTTTAGTCTTTATTGCGTTGATTGTAATTGCGGTCCAGAACGACTTGCTTCCAGAAGCCAGTCCCATCGCCGGCCCGAATCCGGGCCTTGTCCGGGGGGTCGGAACTTGACCTATATGATTGACGCGCGTAGACAAGGGGGGTATACTCCGTCCCTATTCCTTCAGGCTGTGTGCGGGTGGCGGGAGTGAAGCAAGGAAGATTTCTTCGTTGATTCGGAGGTAAACTTATGAACTTCAGAAACCAGAAGATCCTTACGGCATCCGCCCTGTTCGTTATTTTTGCCGTTAGTCAGGTCTACATCGGAGTTAGCTTCGCCAATCCAAACGGTGTTGTGGCTCCGGCGACGGGACCTCAACAACTTATGGGGATCCTTACGACGAGGGACAACCAAGCGATCCTCGTTAACGGAGTCAGCACGGTTAGTGGAGCGACAATTCCAAGCGGGGCCACGATTGAAACTCCCGACAAGGTCGGGGCCACAATCAACATCGGCGCTCTTGGTAGTTTATGCATCGCGCCAAACACGAAACTAACTGTCCAGTTTGATCAAGGTGACATCAGCGTAAGCTTGACCCAGGGCTGCGTGATTCTGACTACCGTGAAGAACGTTAAGGGCGCGATTAATGCCGCTCAACTTAGTGGAGCCCAGATAAGCCCAAGGACCGGCGGGACAATCGATGTCTGTCTGCAACCAGGTGAAGCACCAAAAGTCAATCAGGCGGCCGCCGCCAACGCTGGCGCCGGAGCATCTGGCTTAGGCTGTAATCCCCCTGCTGGTGCTGCTGCCATCCCACAAGGATTGTTTGGTCTTGGCAGGACCGCTACGGCCGCAATTTTCGCGGGAACTGGCGGCGTGGTTGCCTGCATTGTTTTTTGTAATCCGAGTCCATCCACTCCATAGTTCTTAAGCGCAGGACAATAAAGCATAGAAAGGCGAGTGCTCCGAAAAGGGAACTCGCCTTTCAGCTTTTTGAGGAGCCTTAAGAAACCGGAGCCACTCTTCTTTTCAACCTTTTCGTGAGCCTTAGTTCAAGGAACCAAATGGTGGCGCGTCAGGAAAAAAGTAACCAGTCGCCTCGTCGCATCGGGCGCATCGGGCGCATCGCCGCGGCCACTGGTTTGGTGGTCATCTTTCTGCTGTTGGCTTTGAATACCGGGCGCGCTGGTTTTTCCAGCCTGCTCTCTGCTTATGCTGCGAAGAGTTATGATACTGATGCAGCAAACGCCGCCGTAAGTCTAAGCTCAAACAATCCCGACGCACACTTCGTGCGCGGAAGCATTCTCGAAGCCAGGAATGATCTACCGGGAGCCGCTGCCGAATATAACGCGGCTGCCCTGGCCCGTCCCGACCATTGCGTTTTGTGGTTAAGTCTCGCTCGAGTGCGCGAGTTAAACGGAGACACCGCGGGCGCTGTGGCGGCTGCCAGGCAGGCTGTGCCCCTCGCTCCATACTATGCGCAGCCACATTGGCAACTGGGAAATATTCTTTTGAGGGCGGGACAGAGAGACGAAGGATTCAAGGAGCTTCGGCTGGCTGCTATTAGCAATCCGACGCTCATGCCGACCGTTATTGATCTAGCCTGGCGTCTATCAGGCGGCAACGCTCAATCCGTCGAAAAGGCGATTCAGCCGGAAACGCCGGAAGCTTATCAGCTCCTGGGCCAATACCTGAGACATTTTGGAGATCTGAATGCGGCCCTATACATATACAACGCTTCCGCTGGTCGTGCGCCAGAGCAGGAACGGCGCGCCAATATAGCGGCGCTTATTAGGGCGAAGCGATTTAGAGAGGCTTATGCTCTGTGGGCGTCAGGGCGTTCCGGAAATACGGCTGGCGTAATGATCGATTCGGGATTTGAGGAAGAGGGGGACCTGCAAGAGCCGGGATTTGGCTGGCGCACAGTCGACAATGTTCAGGGATTTCATCTCTCCCTGGATACCACTAATCCCAAACAAGATCGCTCCAGTCTTAAAGTAGACTTTGATGGTAATTCCGATCCCGCTTCGCCGGTAATATCGCAACTCGTCTTGGTCGAGCCGCGCACCCATTACCAACTTCGCTTTGCGGCCCGTACGGAAGGTATCGTCAGCGGAGGGCTGCCCCGCGTGGTAGCAATTGATGGCACTAGTAACAACGTGCTGGGCCAATCTGCCGAATTGTCTCAAGCAACCAACGGCTGGCGCGACTACGCGTTTGATTTCGATTCCGGAGATTTGACCACCGCTGTCCAGATAAGCCTTCAGCGTCAGAGTTGCTCCGGGCCTGCCTGTCCAATCTTCGGTCGCCTTTGGTTGGATAACGTCTGGCTACAGAAGTTGTGAGCGAAGTCAACGAACTCAAAGCCGCCTGACCAAGCAGGTTTTATTCATCAGAACCACAGTGGCTTCAGCGAAGCATGAAACTCGGTTTGTCTTTGAGCCAAATCTTTAGAGCGACGTTCTAAGAGACTTTTTCGGCCGGTAGCTAGTAGGGGGGCGTGAGAGCGGCTTAATAATCGACGACCCGCCCGGTAAGCGCTTAGCTGGTGTGGGCATAACTACGGGCGTGTCATCGTCAACTGGTTCTTCACCCTCATCCTCTGGCATTGACTTTCTGTCCGGCGGTGAAGCCCGCACGAGTAGTTTCAATTCCTTATAAGCCTGCCTGACTTGAGCGATATCGCAGGAAGTGGGCCTCTCCATGTCGTTGGGAACATTGACGGCCTCAAACTGGTTCATCACGGTGCTCTCCCGTTTACAGGTATAGCAATCAAGCAGTCCCAGGTTGTGACCCAACTCATGAACAAGCGCATTCAGAAGCGCTCTGGGATTCGTCAGCACGGGATCGACGACTATGGCTGCAGAGGTAATGATCTGATTGTCTCTGGCGCTATAGGCCCTAATTTCCGTTGCATGACGCATGGTCTTGTCAAACACTCGGTCCCGCAGGATGGTGAGGCAGTTCTCGCATGCGCGTTGCTGCACAGTGTTGCCCTGATACTCAAACTTCACTCCCGACCCCGTCTCTTCAGAAGCGCTGTTCCAATTGTGCAGAGCGGTAAGCAGATAAGGAAGTTGCTCAGGAGCGAAATCAGCGGAACGAATATAAACCTGGACGCGAGCATTAGGCGCCCACGTCCAGAAGCCGGTTGCCGACGCCTGATGACCTATTCTGCAGGGAGCGAGCGAAGTGACACTTTGGGCGCTAACATCTTTAACTCCCATTGCAACCACCAGCGATACGAATATTATCGAAAGACTACGCCTCAATTTCGCTTGCTCCGCATAGCTCAGAACTTGAAGAAGAGGTCCCACCATAGTAAAGACGCACCATCCGAAGGACGTTGAAGATCAAGTACAGGGGTTGAAGGTGCGCTGGCTAAACTGAGCGGTGCCAGGGCCAAGGGGCGGGCTGTCTGGACCTGCTCGCTGTTCTTGACGCCGTAAGACTTGGCTGCCGCAACTTGCCTTTCCCGCACATAAACGGTCTTGAGAGTTTCCAGGTCGCACCTGGATGGCGCAATCAGTCCGTTATCTTTGTTGATTCCGGGAAAGCCATTCATAAGCGTCCGTTTCTTCTTGCACGTTTCGCAGTCCCAGAGCCCCATACCATGGCCTAGCTCGTGCGCGACGAAGCCCTGCAACGCACGCGGATCAGTAGTGGCAAAATCGAGATCGATCCAGGCGGAAAGCAAGACGCGCCCTTCCTCGGAACTAAGTGGATTGAAGAAGGAATAATGACTCCCGTCATTCTTGTATACATCCCGTCTAGTTACCGTAAGACAGCTCCTACAATTAACCAGGCCCGCCGTTTCGCCAGCGTAGGTGAATTTGACTCCGGCGTCGGTCTCGTTGCCGGCCATGGTCCACGTTTTCAAGGCCTCAAGTACCGCCCCACGCTGCTCTGAAGTAAACATGTTACGGACAAGGTAAACTTTCACCTCGGCATCGACCGCCCAGTGGTAAGGGCTCACTGGCGGCGCGCTTCGGTTTGTGACACAAACCTCCTGGTTGCTTTTTGGCTTCGGACTAGTGGTCGGCGTTAATGACGAGGACTGGGCTTCGTCTACGTCAGTAATGGTGACTTTGCTTCCAAACAGTTTGTAGTCGTAGTAGTTGACTTTGATCCTGTAATGAACGTCGCCCTCCGGAAAATGCAGTACGTCGTCAGCCTCGGTGCGAATGGGGAAGGCAAATGCACCATTAATGGGCTCGCGCCACGTCTCAAATACCGGGAAACGTTGCTTACCCCGTGGCTCTACCACTCCTTTGATTTTGACGATCTGGAAGTTAATGGGCTCGACCCATACCCGTCCCACAAAGAAGCGTTCCCGCATGCGTTTGGGATCGGGCTTCGTTAATGGAGTAACGTCAATGGCAAAGAGTTGGCGTGAGTCGACAATCTCTGACCCGGCGTAGGTTAACTGATATTTAGTTGCTTCGACGATATCGATACCTAACAACTGGCCGCCCGCCAAGTCCTGAATGTCTTCCTTCGTGATCCGCATCTCGTGAATCTGGGATGGTGGGTGGAAGAGCACGCGTTCAATACGCCTGCCCTGATCATCAAACAGAAATTGCGAGTTGCGAATATATTCTCCGGTAACCTCGCCCCTCCGGCCGATCGTTTGGAGTACGACATCACGTTTGAAGGTGTGCTGGTTCAGGGCCTCGCGTCCTTTGGTCTCAACTTCCACGAAGCGCGCAAGGATTGTCGCCGGGTCGTTCGGAAGCCCCGACGAGGTCAGAGTGCTCACGCGCAGGTTAGCCAGAGGACCGCCAGGGGACGCAACTGAACTCTCCTGGGCCAATACCAAACTGAAAGACGTTGTGAGCAGAAATAGGAAGCCAAGCGGCCTGCTACGATTGATCGCCATAAGAAGCATGTTTCCTCACTAAAGCAGCGTGAGCGTGGTCGTGGATGAAACTTCGGCCCGCGAAATGGCGCTAGCTGTGTCTCCACAAACGCAAGATTATTTGAGTTGAGGTCGAATTATTCGCGGGGCGATTTGTTGTGAACGGGGCTGATATGGTGCCGGGCGACTTCTAGCTCGCTTGGGGATCCATCAGGCGAGCGACCGGTGAAGATCGCTCAACCCACTTTAACAATCGCAGTCAGTGTTGGTCAAGAGTAATTAGTAAGAATCATCTTCCAGGTGGCTGGCACCATTTATTGACCTTAATGGGCTGTTTGCCTGAGGAGGTTGCAATCAGTTCGGGAAATAGGACGTAATTCCGCCTTTGTTCATAGTGGTTTCATAGATTGCAGCGCGACAGTTACCGACCCGCCTGGGGGTATCTGGTCAACGCCTAAGGGCTGCGAATACGACGGCAGGTTAGCGGCAGGTCCCCCCGAATGTAGGCAAAGGGTAGGCAGATTGAGCCATTGACGATAAGTCTCCCTCGGAGTAGAGTTAGCGATCCTAATGAGAGGATCGTGTCGTGTCTACCTGGGTGTTCAGGTAAACCTGTTTTGAACATCCGGTGAGTGAGTAAGGGCTTCTTGCGACCCTGGAAATAAATGGGGTGGTAAGACGCCACGGCTTGGGAAATAATATCGCCCCTTCCTCCGAGCAAGGTTTGGGAGACTCTCCACCTACCTGCGGGTTTGGGCAATACAATTCCTACTTGATGCTGACTATTTCGACCGAGCGGAAGGTTACGTTGCTCCAACCGGTCTGCATTCAGATGGCGGAGCTGTCGAGGCCCTTTCTGGCAGTGGTTTCCATTCACTGACGCAATTGGAGCTAAGGAGACGGAAAAAGTTTCATGTAGGAAGCACCACCGAATAACAATTAGACCAGCAGCGCATTGGCGGACACAACGGAGCGAATCATGCTGGCCTTTTTCTGAATGCCACCTCGCGAGAGAGGTTTCCCCTCGGGGTTTCGTGTGATTGTTACCGTTTGGTATAGCAGTCACGCCATTGCAAAGAGTGTGCGAATAAGGTGCTTGGATTATTGAAAGTCTTGACTGAGAAGAAACCTGAGCCAAGAAACAGGAACAAAAACGTTAATGATCACCCTAACCACCCGAGAGCAAAGCTGGACCACAGTGACATTGAGTCTCGCTAAGGGCTTCAGAGAAGATCGTCGTCAAAAGTGATTATCGGCCGATTGCCGTCTGAGAGGCTGTTATGAAAGAAATAAAGAGGGATGCTGGTCCCCGCATTAGTATGGTTCGTTTAACTCGGGTCGGTGGTTTCGGGCTTTTATTTGCGCTGTCTTCCGCTGTCTCGCTGGCGCAACAGCCTGGTACCATCCCCAACTCATCTACTTCGCCAGCGGCGTCGCTCGGCGCTGAGTCTCTTCCCGCGGCCGTGACCGACGCCCGTTACCGAATTGGGCCTGGAGATGTGCTTGAAGTGCGCGTACTGAGGGCGCCGGAACTTTCTCGTGAAGGAGTACGCGTGGATCAGAGCGGCATGATTCGCATGCCGATGCTTGAGACTGACATCCAAGCAGCTTGCTTAACTGAAGCAGAACTGGCCGCGAACATCGCCAAGCTCTACTTGAAGTATAAGCGCGAACCGCACATCGAGGTCTTCGTCAAAGAGTTTCAATCGCAACCTGTAGCTGTAATCGGGGCAGTGCGCGGTCCGGCGCAATTCAAGCTCCAGCGGCCCGTGAGATTATCAGAATTGCTGACCTTTGCGGGTGGTCCCTCGGAGACTGCCGGCCAGACAGTCCAAGTGGTACACGCTGGCGGCCCAGCTTTATGCGACAAATCCTCGAGCGCAAACACCGACGAAACGTCCGGCTTTGTTTCATACAAGCTGGTCGATACGCTGCATGCTGTGCCCGAAGCGAATCCGTTTGTGCGACCTGGCGATTTGGTTCAAGTGCCGAACGCGGATCAGGTTTTCGTGATCGGAAATGTTCTGAGACCGTTAGCGATCTCACTCAAAGAGCCGCTCACCGTCTCGAAGGCTATCGCTATGGCTGGCGGTACAGCGCCTAGTACCAAGAAGGACAAGGTAAAGATCATCAGGCAACTTCCAGGTAGCGGCAAACAGGAAATCAATGTTGACCTGAAAGCCATCCAAAAGAACCAGGCAGAGGACGTGGCGTTATTGGCCAACGATATTGTAGACGTGCCGATTTCCGGAACTAAGAGCATTTTACGTAGCTTGGTGGGAGCCGTCGTCCCATCGATTGGGCAATTGCCGGTGCGCGTTATCCCGTAAGCAAGAACTAACTTCATTCGCCCCCGAAGACTGAGATGCATCAACAACAAGACACAAACGATCGATCGGAACTCCCAAAAGCATTGGAAGTGATTCCCCGTAACTCGGGGGGGCTTCCGTTAGAAGTGCCGTCCGCGGAAAGCGCCAGGTACCCCAGCTACGGCTCGCCCAATCGCATTGACGAAGGCGTCCGCTTGCGCGACGTGTGGATCGCAATCAGCAAGCGCCGCTGGCTGATTGTATTTATTGTTTTGCTCATCACGGCAACTACTGCGGTTATGCTGGCACGCAAGCCCGACATCTATCTGGCCGAAAGCGAAGTACAGGTCGATACAGAAAGCCCGGCTTCGGGTTTAACTTCCGGAAAAGGCAACGCCATCATTGTGGACACCTTCCAGGACCCTTCCTACTTCAATACTGAACTACAAATTATCTCGAAACCCGGGCTGCTGCGCCGGGTCGTGAAGACCCTGGACCTGGAAAACAATCAGGATTTCCTGCGAGCTCAAGCCGGTGATACGGCCTGGCAACGTCTTATGCGCACGTTCGGTTTAGGCAGCAAGTCGGCAACCCAAATACCAGGTCAGAAAGCCGACAACGGTAAACTGCTGGTCGTCAAAGATGTCGCGTCGCCAAGTTCCAGCAGTGACCTGGCAGAGGCAACGCGCCTAGAGCCATATGTGAGCTCAATTCAGGCTGGATTAAAGGTCGAGCCGGTTAAGGAAGAGCGTTTGCAGTTTAGTGGAACACGGCTGATCAGCATCAAATTCAACCATGCCAGTCCACTGGTTGCCGCCAAGGTGGCCAACGCGATCGCCGATACGTTTGTGCTATCAAATCTCGAGCAAAAGACTAAGTTCACCAGCACTACCGGCGACTTCCTGCAACAGCGCATAGCTGAGCTGCAATCGCAAATTCGCAACGATGAGGAGCGGCTGATCAATTACGCAAAGGGCCATGAGATCCTCTCGCTCGACGCTGCCCAGAACACCGTCGTTGATCGACTGGCGGGTTTGAACAAGCAACTGCTCGAAGCGGAAAACGAACGCAAGATGGCGGAGGCGGCATATCGGGTCAATAAAGAGCCGGGCGCGGCTGATGTTTTGGCGGCGAGCGGCGCTAGAGAAGGCGGCGCCAAAGAATTGGAGACCCAGCTTGCCACGCTGAAGCAGAAGCGGGAGCAGTTATTGAGCGAGAACACTGAAGAGTGGCCCGAGGTGAAAGAGGTCGAGAAGCAGATTTCGTTAGTGGAGAAACAGATCAACGACGCGAATACGAAAGTCGTTTCTACTCAATCAAAGGCGCTCGAGATGCGTTACCATGAGGCGCTCGGACGCGAGCAAGCGCTGCGCACCGCTTTCGACGAGCAGCGTGGCGCTACGCGTTCGCAGAACGAAGCGGCGATCAATTACCACATCATCCAGCAGGAGATAGAAACCAATAAAGGTCTGCTTGACGGTTTACTACAGCGCGCGAAGGAGAACGACGTAATACTCGCGGGCACGCCCAACAATTTACACGTCACGGACTATGCGATACCCCCGCGCACCCCGATTGGCCCCAATCGCCTTCAGGGGATACTGCTTGCCTTCATCTTCTCATTCGGTTTCGGCGTCTGTCTGGCAGTAATGCTGGAATACCTGGATGACAGCGTGCGGTCGACTGAAGACGTGAGCAAAGTGCTGCGCTTGCCGACGCTGGCAACAATCCCGGCCTTCAAGAAGGGCTCTGCGCCGCAACGGCTTCTATCGAGCCAGTCAACATTTCTGCTGCAACCCCGAAACGGGAATCGTAATGGTAATGGTAATGCAGCGCTCTTGCTCGATCTTGATAAGCGTTCACCACTAGCAGAAGCCTATCGCCGCTTGCGGACCTCGGTGTTGCTGTCGTCTCCCGGACATGCTCCCAGGACTCTGGTGGTTACTTCTTGTGTGCCTTCCGAAGGAAAGAGCACGACGGCCATCAACCTGGCAGTGAGCCTGGCGCAAACCGGAGCCCGCGTTTTGGTTATCGATGGCGACATGCGCCGCCCGACCATCCACTCGGCGTTTGGGATCGAGAATCTAAGCGGACTAAGCAACATCCTGTCAAACGAGATATCTAATGTCGAAACCCTTGCGCTCGTTCAGAAGGAGAAGGTGAGTGGCCTTTATTTACTGACCTCGGGACCGATACCACCTAACCCGGCTGAGTTAGTCGGCTCCGAGCAGATGCGTAAGCTCCTTGTTGAGCTTGGGTCGAACTTCGATCATATTGTGATCGACACTCCACCCATCGCTGCGTTTACTGACGGCGTGTTGTTGGCAGCAATAGCCGATGGCGTCATCCTGGTCATTCATGCTAATGAATGCTCGCGGAAAGTGATTCAACGATCGCAGCAGGCACTTTTAGAGGTTAGAGCAAGGGTGTTAGGGGTAGTATTAAACCGCGTCCACATCCACTCATCCGACTACAACGACTATTACTACCACTCTTATTACAAGGGCCAGGAGTCGGAGCACACATCCGGCGAGGGCGCACAGGCCTCGTAAGAGACTCGAGTTCGAATTGCGAAATTGAACTCTGGCCGAAGTCAGCACTGCTAGTCCATCCGGCTTGCTATGCTGCTTCCAAGTCCGCAGTTCGCAATTCGAAATTCACGCCTCACGTTTTCTCAACTCCCAAGTTTGCAATTCGAGATTCCGCGCGATGGCTGCATCCGACTTCATTGTCTTTGGCGCACCGAGGATTGAGCAAAGCGAAATCGACGAGGTTGTGCGTTGCCTGGAATCCGGGTGGATCGGCACCGGCCCGCGTGTGGCTCAGTTTGAGCGGGAGTTCGCCACTTACAAAGCCGTAGCCGCCGCTGCGGCAGTCAGTTCCTGTACCGCCGCCATGCATTTGAGCGTGTTAGCGGCAGGCATTGGCGAGGGCGACGAGGTGATCACTACGCCACTGACATTTTGCGCCACGGTCAACGCCGTCGTTCACGCTGGCGCGACACCAGTTTTGGCTGACGTCGACCCGCGCACGATGAATATCGATCCGGAGCAGGTCGAAGCGCGCATTACCTCAAAGACCAAAGCCTTGCTGCCGGTTCACTTCGCTGGACGCCCGTGCAACATGGACGCGCTCTCCGAGATCGCTACGCGCCACGGGCTGAAAATGATCGAAGACTGCGCCCATGCTATCGAAACGGAGTATCACGGCCGCAAAGCCGGAACGTTTGGCGACTTCGGCTGTTTCAGTTTCTATGCCACCAAGAATGTCACCACCGGTGAGGGCGGCATGGTGCTAACGCGCAACGAAGACGATCTTGCGCGGATCAAGATGCTGGCGCTCCACGGCATGAGTAAGGATGCGTGGAAGCGTTTCGGCGACGAAGGCTACAAACACTATTTCGTGGTTGATACCGGATTCAAATTCAACATGATGGATTTGCAAGCGGCGTTAGGCATTCATCAACTTAGAAGAGTCGAATCGAACTGGCAGCGGCGGGAGCAGATCTGGCAAACCTACAACGAAGCCTTCGCCGATCTGCCGCTCGACCTGCCCGCCGAACCTGATCCGGAAACACGCCATGCTTATCATCTGTACACGATCCTGATTGACGAAGCCCGCGCGGGAATCAGCCGCGACGCGTTCCTTGACGCGATGACCGCCTGCGGGGTCGGCGTGGGCGTGCACTACTTGAGCGTTCCGGAACATCCCGCCTACCTGGAAAAGTTTGGCTGGCGCCCGGAAGATTATCCACACGCTATGCGCATCGGTCGTCAAACAGTCAGCCTGCCATTGTCCGCAAAGTTGACTGACGAAGAAGTGGACCGTGTAGCCTGTGGAGTGAGATCCGTAATTGACGAAGCAAGGGACTGCACGGCCAGCGCCATAGCGGTCGAAACCATTTTCGCCGAATGACTTCAGATTCGCAGTTCGCCATTGACAGTTCGCGAAGGGGCGCAGTTCCGACACTGCGCATCGCGCCCTCGAAAGGCTGGGTTTCGCTTAAGCTGCACGAGCTTTGGGAATACCGCGAGTTGCTCTACTTCCTGGTCTGGCGCGATATAAAGGTCCGCTACAAACAGACCGCGCTGGGAGCTACCTGGGCCATCATCCAACCTGTTTTCACGATGCTCGTCTTCAGTTTGTTCTTTGGCCATCTCGGCAAGATACCTTCGGATGGAATTCCATATCCGATCTTCAGCTTTGCCGCGCTCGTGCCCTGGACATTCTTCGCAAACGGTCTGGGTCAGTCGTCGAACAGTCTGGTAGGCAACGCCAACTTGATCACCAAGATTTATTTTCCGCGGCTGATCGTGCCGCTCGCTTCCGTATTCTCGGGCATCGTTGACTTCCTGCTTGCCTTCGTCGTGCTGCTTGGCATGATGCTTTATTACGGTCTGGTACCAACGCTAAACGTGTTTTGGCTGCCGCTGTTTCTCTTGCTGGCTTTAGTGACTTCATTGGGTGTAGGTCTCTGGTTCTCAGCTCTAAACGTTGAGTATCGTGACGTGCGCTACGTGGTCCCGTTCATCACGCAGTTCTGGTTGTTCGCTACGCCCATTGCCTACCCCAGTAGTTTGCTGCCCGAACCCTGGCGCACACTCTACGGCTTGAATCCGATGGTCGGTGTAGTCGAGGGCTTTCGCTGGGCCCTGCTGGGAACGAAGACGGCGCCGGGCCCCATCATCGCCGTGTCGTCAGCGGTCGCGCTCGTCATTCTCGTCAGCGGCGCCTTCTACTTTCGCCGCATGGAAAAAACGTTTGCGGATATTGTCTGACGCTTTTTTGTTTTCTGAACTTTTTTCCGACCTTCAATGCTCAAAGTTCTAAGCATAATTGGCACGCGCCCGGAAGCGATTAAGCTTGCGCCTGTGATCCAAGAGTTGGATCGGTGTGGTGACAATGTTCGCTCCGTAGTTTGCGTGACCGCTCAGCATCGAGAAATGCTCGATCAGATTCTAGACCTCTTCGCTATTCGCCCCGACTATGATTTGGATCTAATGCGACCGGATCAGGACCTAACTCTGTTAACAGCAAATCTCCTCGACGGTTTGTCTCCGGTCGTGGACGAAGTAAAGCCCGATTGGATCTTGGCGCAGGGAGATACTACTACCGTGCTGGCGGCTGCGTTGATCGCCTTCTATCGAAAAGTTCCTTTTGGACACGTTGAGGCAGGGCTGCGCACAGGCGATCTTGACCACCCCTTTCCAGAAGAGTTTAACCGTCGCGCTGCTGACAGTGTGGCGAACTTGTTGTTTGCGCCGACTGAGCAGAATCGACGAATCCTCTTGAGCGAAGGCGTTCCGGACGAAAGGATCCTGGTCACAGGTAATACGGTTGTCGATGCTCTAATGGAGATCAGCGCGCAACCGGAGGACTCCACTGCGCCGCCACTTTGTGATCTTCCTAAGGATCGACCGCTGGTTTTGATTACGGCACACCGGCGCGAAAGCTTTGGTCCGCAGTTAAGAGAGATCTGCTTAGCTGTCCGGGAATTGGCACTCCGATTTCAGAGTGCCGGAGTCCATTTCGTTTACCCGGTTCATCCGAACCCCAACGTGCGCCAGCCGGTTTCAGAAATCTTATTGGGAATATCGAACGTGAGCCTGATCGAGCCGGTCGACTACCGGGCCATGGTTCAACTGATGAAGCGATCCATCTTGATTCTCACCGACTCTGGAGGGATTCAGGAAGAAGCGCCCAGCTTGCGCGTGCCGGTCCTGGTCATGAGACGAAGCACGGAACGCCCGGAAGGCGTTGAAGCCGGAGTTGTGCGTTTGGTAGGAACAGACCGGGCGACGATCGTTGCTGCGGCAAGTTATCTGATTGAGAATCCGCAGGCGCGCGCAGAGATGGCCTCAGGAGTGAACCCATACGGCGATGGAAAAGCTGCCAGCCGGATCGTCGCTGCGTTGCTGGACCATGGGAGCCGGAAACAGCCAAACACGAGTTCAAGCGTGGCCCTGGAGACATCGTTAGTAGTTTCCTAAATGAGCGAGATAGCGATCAAAGTAGAAGGGCTGGGTAAGCGGTATCGCATCGGCCGCCTGCAACAGCGCCACGACACATTGCGCGACCGGATCGCCGACGCCCGCATCTTCAATCTTTTTAGTCGCCGCAACGGGCACGGAAGCGAAGCGCAAAGCGCAAAGAGCAAAGGGAACGCGCAAAGCGACGACTCTTTGCCCCTGGCTCTTGGCCCTTTGCACCCGGACATCCTCTGGGCATTGAAGGACGTTTCTTTCGAAGTCAAACGCGGCGAAGTTGTGGGCATAATCGGGCGCAATGGTGCAGGGAAGAGCACATTGCTAAAGATCCTCTCGCGCATCACCGAACCAACGGAAGGCTACGCCGACATCAACGGCCGCATCGGCTCCCTGCTCGAAGTTGGCACTGGCTTTCATCCCGAACTTACCGGTCGCGAGAACATCTATCTCAACGGCTCGATTCTTGGCATGAAGCGCGCCGAGATTCAAAAGAAGTTTGACGAGATGGTCGCCTTTGCGGAAATCGAGAAGTTTATCGACACTCCGGTCAAGCACTATTCGAGCGGCATGTACGTCCGCTTAGCGTTTGCAGTCGCCGCTCATCTTGACCCAGACATCTTGTTAGTGGACGAAGTGCTGGCGGTAGGTGACGCGGTGTTTCAGAAGAAGTGTTTGGGCAAGATGGGCGATGTGGCGCGCGCAGGACGGACGGTGTTGTTCGTAAGCCACAACATGGCAGCGATCCGGCGTCTTTGCCAAACTGGAATTTACCTTGAGGGGGGCAGGGTAGAGTCGAGCGGAGACATACAGTCAGTTGTAAATCGATACCAAACCGCAAATAGCCAGTACTCTGGTTTCAGGACAAGAGATAGTGTCGAGGATGGTGAAGCAAAATTTACCAGCTGGGAGTTTGTAAGCTCTTCAACTGGTTCGCCCCATAGTTGCTATTCGCAGGATCACTGCGAGTTCAGACTGGCCTTGACCTGCAAGCGCGACGTCAGAAAAGCAAGACTGGGATTCGCGTTGCGAGACAACAACGATCAGGTCATCGTCTCCGCACACAGTTTAGACAACGGCGGCGCGGAGATTGATCTGGCTGCCGGAGACTACAACATTATCTGGAAGCTTCGCTTGCCATTGTGGGATGGCTCATACCGGATTGTCGCTGGTTTGGGTGCGCAGGTGGAAGGCCAGTTGGATTTATGGGATGCCAATCCGCTGGTTACCGTTCTGCCAAAACAGGATTTGCATGCGTCTGGCGAATGGCGGGGCCTGGTGAATGAGGATGTTGCTTTGGAAGTCCGGCAGGCATCCTGACGGCGGTCGCGTAAGACTGACCAGGTGATTGACAATTGATTACTCCTAAAGTGTTGAAAGAAACATTCGACGAGAGCCGACCGGAGACTCGCTTGAATAATGGCAGGCTGATACGGCCTCCGAAGCACCTCGCCGATCGTGAACTTTGGGGAATTCCAACTTCACCTTCAGACCAGCGCCGTATGGAGCGCGCCCGTGAAGAGGCGCAGCAGCTGTTCAATCGTTTGCGTCGCATACAGGACCGCGAACTCGAACAACTGTTTCCCGGAATATCTGAATGCCGGGGCACTCTCCAGGCTGCCGTACCACCTCTTAATGGAATCGGGAATGTCCAACCCTATGAGCTCATAGTCATTTCCACAATTTGTAAGTACCTGAACCCCGATTTGGTATTTGAGTTTGGAACGTTCAACGGGTTGACGACTCTCCACCTGGCTATGAACGCCGCCGCCGCAGCACAAATAGTGACGATCGACCTCGATCCTGATGATGGCCGGCGTGAGTTGATTAACGATGATACCTACTACATCAAGGACAATTCCGTAGGCGCGATGTTTCAAGATACGCCGGAGCTACCGAAGATAGAGCAGATTTTTGGCGACACTACGGAGTTTGATCAGGTGGCGTACAAAGGAAAAGCCGATCTGATTTTCATCGATGCCGGACACGAATACGAATTGGTTCGATCAGACACGGAGAAGGCCCTCGATATGCTAGCTCCCAATGGAGTAATTCTGTGGCACGACTACG
>JBGPYG010000004.1:0-30172 GCA_041493085.1 Pyrinomonadaceae bacterium
GCGACCGGCCACGGACACTTTCAAGGTTTCGATAAGTTATTCAGCCGGCTACAAAGCCGTTGGCACGCTCGTCTACTCGTGGCCAGAGGCTTACGACAAGGCGCGGGCCGCCGACAAAATACTTCGGGCGCGGCTGGATCGTCTTGGGTTAAAGTTTGATCAGATCCTGACGGAGTTCGTCGGCGCGAATGCGACCCACGGCCCACTTGCAGGCGAACCATCGCCGGACTTGCCCGAAGTTCAACTGCGCGTCGGCGTGCGCAGCGAAGACCGGACAGCGGTCGAGAGGTTCACCAAAGAGATCGCGCCATTGGTGTTGACTGGGCCGCCGGGCGTTACCGGTTTTGCCGGCGGACGGCCAAAAGTAGAAGAGATTGTCGCCTACTGGCCGGCGCTGATTCCGAAGGAGGAGATCAGCCCCGTAGTGGACGTTATTGAAGTGTGAACACACTTCCGAAAATTTTCCATATATCATTTACCATTTTTCATTTTTCATTTCGTCCCATTGCGAGCAGCTCTCAATGTCAAATGAGTTGAGAAATGACAAATGGAAAATCTAGTTTGCGTGAACTCCTGGGAAAAAGTTCTTACGTATGAGGATTCAACTAACAAAACTTGCCCATGCGCGTTCTGGTGACAAAGGCGACACCGCCAACGTCGGCCTCATCGCTCTGCGTGAGGAGATTTATCCGATTCTTGTTCGTGAGGTAACGGCGGCACGCGTGAAGCAACACTTCAAGGGAATCTGTAAGGGCGAAGTGGAGCGATTCGAGTTGCCGAATCTCGGTGCGCTGAATTTTCTGCTGCACGAGAGCCTTGGCGGCGGTGGCACGGTGTCTTTGATGACGGACGCTCAGGGAAAGACTTTCTCAACCGCGCTGCTCAGAATGGAAATTAACATACCTGATCAGGAAGCACAGAGTTTGGGAGTTGGCTAACATTGAAGAGACCCCTCCGCGATAACGTCGCTAGCAGCGGGGGCAAGCCCACCTTCCCGACCTCGAGCTACTCTTACTGGGATGGTCGCCTGCCGTTGAGAGGCTTTCAAGAATGAGACTAAGAGCAACTTAAGAGTCTCCAGGTCAGGAAGGTGGGCTCGCCCCCGCTCTTATTGAAATGACCATCGGACAAGATGCCCAAACAGAAATCCCTCACTCGTTAATAAGGCACAACTACGCCAACGTTAATGGAATCCGCTTGCACTATGCTGAGTCAGGCAGCGGCGACAATCTCGTGATTTTGCTGCACGGCTTTCCGGAATTCTGGTATTCATGGCGCCATCAGTTGACGGCACTCGGTAAAAGCTATCGTGTTGTTGCTCCGGATATGCGCGGTTACAACCTGAGCGATAAGCCTGCGCGAGTGGAAAACTATCGCCTTGAAGTTTTGGTCGAAGACGTTGTCGGCCTCATTGACCACTTTGGCGCCGACAAAGCGGCGATTGTTGCTCACGATTGGGGCGCGGGCGTGGCCTGGGCAGTTGCGCAAAAATATCCGGAGCGCGTCTCCAAACTTGCAGTGTTGCAGGTGCCACCTGCTGCGGTATGGCGGGCAAACATTTCGCTGCGGCAGTTGCTGCGGAGCTGGTACATGTTTTTCTTCCAGCTTCCGCGCCTCCCCGAATGGGCCATTGGCAGAAAAGACTTTGCTGCGCTCGATAAGACTTTCAAGGACACTGTCGCTCGAAAGGACACCTTCAGTGACGCCGACCTTGAAATTTATAAAGAAGCACTACGGCGGCCTGGCGCTCTAACCGCGGCGATCAACTATTATCGCGCCAATGTGCGGCGGATAATGTCAAAACGAAATGCGAAAGGAATGCCTGAGCGCAACGGTCATCGCGGTGAAACTAAAGTCGATCAAGCCGGACCCGGCGGGGAGGGCCGCATTCGCGTGCCTACTTTGTTCATATTCGGCGAACAGGATTTCGCAATTCTTCCCGCCACGGTACGCGGAGTGGGAAAGTATATTGAGGCGCCGTTTCGCGAGCTGCGCATAGCAGATAGTGGCCATTGGGTGCAAAATGAGGCGGCGGAGGAAGTGAACGCAGCGCTGCTCGAGTTTTTGGAAGCGACATGATGTTGGAGGATTGTTGTAAAGGGCCAAGCGTTATATCAGCTCGCCTTCCCATCGTAGGGGCACGGCATGCCGTGCCCCTACGAGTACTATCAGTATTTTGAAGTATGGAAAGAACGCATCAAACTCCAAAGTGCGGCCACAAACATGAGTGACGAAAGTAAGACGATTCTCTATCAGGTTGACGGAGCTATTGCGTGCATCACGCTCAATCGCCCGGAAAAGAGAAACGCGCTTAACGAGGCGCTTGTCGCTGATCTCAAAAAAGCCCTGCGGCAGGCGAATGACGACCCAGAGGTGCGCGTTGTCGTAATTACGGGCGTGGGCCGCGATTTCTGTTCGGGCGCCGACCTGGCGGCGTTGCAAAGAATCTCAGAAGCGTCGGTAGCGGAGAATGCAGATGACGCGCGTTCGCTAATGGAGCTCTTCATCCTGATGCGCCAAGTCAACGTTCCAGTGGTCGCCGCTGTTCGCGGCCGCGCACTGGCCGGCGGTTGTGGGCTGGCGAGTGCTTGCGACATCGTGCTCGCCTCAACCAGCGCTCGCTTTGGTTATCCTGAAGTTAAGATTGGATTCGTTCCGGCGATGGTGCTGGCAATGCTGCGCCGGAATGTCTCCGAGAAGCGCGCCTTTGAACTGATAACTCGCGGCGCCGAGATCGGCGCGGAAGAAGCCCGGCAGCTTGGACTTGTAAATCATATTTTCAACGATGATACTTTCGAAGCCGACGTGACTGTTTACGCTCGCGGATTTGAAACGGTGAGCAAGTCTGCCGTGGCGCTAACGAAGAATCTGCTGTACCAAACGGATGGAATGACTTTTAGCGATGCCCTGGAGACGGGCGTTGACGTGAACGTCATTGCCCGCATGACTGAGGATTGCCAGAAAGGCATTGTTAACTTCTTGAAGAAGGACTAGCTTGGGAACCCGGGGACAAGAATCCGAGGAAATGTAGTCAATTTAGTATTTTGAATTTGATGGATAGAACTGTCACCCCGCAGACCCTCAGCAAGGCCAATTTTCTTAATGAATCATCACGTTTTCAACCGCGCCCTTCTGGAACAAAGGTTGCCTAACGCCAAGGTGGTTATCCACGCTTGCTTTGACGCTAACTCTTTCGCTCTCTCTTGAAAGCTCTAACTGTAGGAGGTGATGGTAATGAGACTCTACCGAAACTTATTCACAGGGGTATTTGCGATTTGCATTCTTTTCGTGGCTCCGGGTTATGCACAGGAGACGCGGGGCGATATCAGCGGACGCGTCGTTGACGAACAAGGGCGCGTAGTGCCTGGCGCTACCGTCACAGCCACCCACAAAGGAACCGGTGCTGCGAGGTCGACTACGACTAACGATTCGGGTGAATATGCGATCACCAACCTCGCGCCGGGAACCTACGATCTTACCGCAGAGGCTGCGAGTTTCAGCAAGGCGCTGGCGAAGGACTTTGAATTAAACCTTGGGTCAAAGGTTACGCAAAACTTCGAGCTCAAGCCGGGTGCGGTAAGCGCTACAGTCCTCGTGACATCCGAAGGGAACCTGATAGAGACCACCACTTCAGAACTCGGCAAGAACATCACGCCGGCTGAAGTTCAGAACCTTCCTCTTCTAAATCGTACCTTCGCAAATCTATCAATCATTGCACCGGAAGCGCGCCCTGTGGGTACCTTCGATCCTACCAAGACCCATGTGGGAACAGTTTCGTTCAGCGGAGGCGATGGACGACAGGTCGACGTTAACGTCGATGGCGGCGACAACAAGGACAACGTGGTCGGCAGCATGCTTCAGAATTTTGCTTACGAGTCCATTCAAGAGTTCCAGGTGCTCCAGCACAGGTGGACGGCGGAGAGCGGTCGATCCGTTGGCGGAGTCGTAAATGTAATAAGCAAATCGGGCACTAACGGCCTTCATGGCTCGGGCTTTTTCAACTTCCGGAATCAATCCTTGCGCGCCAAGGATTTCTTTGAGAAGCAGACGACTGATCCCAAGCCCAAGTATGACCGCGAAGAGTTTGGTGGGTCATTGGGCGGTCGTATAGTCAAAGACAAGCTTTTCTTCTTTGGAGCAATCGAAAGGTTTCGGGAACGCCAAAACCTTTTGGTAAACCCGGCCTTGCTGCCGCAGATTGCTGCGATTCCCGGGGTTACCGCATCGCCGACGATCCCGCTTCCCTATAACGACACCCTGCTCACAGTAAAAATCGATCATCACCTCAGCGATAAGCAGACTATGTTTTATCGCTACGCGTTCCAGAAGAATGATTCACCCAATGATCAGTTTGATCCGGGACAGCCAGCTGACTTGGCCGGTGGAAACACGAATGCCAACAAGCTAACTAGCTTTGTTGTGAATCACACTTACACTTTTAGCCCGCGTGTGCTCAATCAATTCTCGTTCCAGTACCAGAATTTCGAAAACAACATTCTGGGCGTGACCACCAACCCAAACATCATTTTTCCGTCAGTGCAGAGTGGCGCAAACGTTAACGTGCCGCAGCAGACCAAAGAGAGGAAATTCCAATTTCGCGACGACATCTCAGTCTTGAGTGGTAAGCACGGCCTGAAGTTTGGCGTGAATTACATTCACACGCTACTCACTGGGTTCTTCTTCTTCGGCGCCAACGGTTATCAGATCACATTCTTCGACGACCCCCTGGTAATTAAGAACAACACGAATGGCCTGTACCCGGCGGGGTTTGCCACTCCGGGCGCCGTCAATGAAATAACTTTCAATACTGGCGCAGGAGACACCAGTCAGCCACCGTTTCACCAGTTGGCGTTATATCTCCAGGACGACTACAAAGTTACGCCGCGCCTGACATTGAATCTTGGTCTGCGTTGGGATGCGAACATAAAAATTCTGGTCGATCAGACCAATAACCGCACGATGCAGATTCTTGGTCAACTTAACAATCCTCGCGCTCAGGCGATCACGGGCGATCCGGCTTTGCTGAGCAAAACAACCAGCGGCTATAAGGAGTTTCAGCCACGCCTCGGGTTTGCCTGGGATGTCCACGGGACGGGCCAAACTGTCATTCGCGGCGGTTACGGGATCTTCTACGATCAGATATTTCAGAATCTGACACTGTTCGCGAAACAGCAGGGCAATCCCACGATCTATCAGACCGTACTCGACTTGGTAAACAGCTCGGTGGGCGTTGGTCAGTTAGCCGCCTTCCGTTTCGGCATCGATCCATTGCCTGCGCCTGCTGTAGTCAATAACACTAACCTGGAGGTCGGCGCGGTTGGTCGAATCAACGACCCAACGCTGAAAGATCCTTACGTGCAAAAGTGGTCCATCGGAGTAGAGACGAAGCTGGGACAGAATTATGTGCTCTCCAGTGATTTCGTCCATACGCTGGGAATTCACGAAAATCGCGTGCAGAACATAAACCCAAGGATCGGGAACATTTGCAATCCCGCGTTTCCCGGATCCACTCCTGCATCGCCTCTATGTGTAAGTGGAGCCACCACGCGATTCTTTGACAAAGCGTTTGTCGATGCTGGACTTGGTGCAGGGCGGCTTTCACAAATCAACATGTTCACTTCCACCAACCGCTCGCTGTATGACAGTTGGGCCACCACGCTACGTCGCCGAACTCGCCACACGCTCTTTTCTGCGAGCTACATCCTGTCAAACTCGAGGGGCTGGGGCGGACAGCCAACTGCTTCCTACAGCGGCAACGGCATCGCCATAACGCCGGAGATTCAGTTTAATCCCGGGCAATTTGGTCCGACGCGCATCGATGAGCGTCATCGAGTGGTAGCCAGCGGGTTGTTTGATCTCCCGTACGGCTTTCAGATCTCGCCCATTATTCAGTTCGCAACGGCGAGGCCCTACTCCCTTAACTCCGGCACTGACATCGACGGCGATGGCCGCTCCACGGTAGACCGCGTTTGCGCAGGTTTTGATACGCGGACTTTGTTGCAGGCAGTTTTAAGTGGCACAGTGCCGGCGGCTGCAAGGGCTCTGGGATGCACTCAAACTTCGGTAAACAGCCAACGAACAGGTTTTGTCGTTAACGGCGGTAACATAGAGGAGCGAAGCGGTCGCTTCTTCAATGTTGATACGCGCGTTACCAAGACCTTCCCGATTGGTGAAAAAGTTAAGGTCAAGGCGTACATTAACTTCTTTAATATTTTCAACCGCGAGAACCTTTCCTTTGGCGACCGTCTCGGCCACAGCGTCCTGAGTTCGAGGGACACCTTCGTGCAGCCAAGTTCGCTTTATGGCCCGGGCTTTGGCCCGCCGGTCGGCTTGCCATTCACCGTTCAGCTTGGAGGGCGAGTCGAGTTCTAAAGAGCTTAACTCTTTACTGTATTTCAAAAGGCGCCGGACCTCGGGTTTGGCGCCTTTTTCTCTGGCGGACTGTCGCGGGCTATTTCAATAGCGGACTCCAGGATCGGGTCGTAAATACCGTTGATAAGCCCAATCGCGAGAGCTTCATGGATGGTGAGGCGCCGGGCTGTGGCAAAAAGTTCCAAAGCGCGTGCGCGGCCAATTAATCGCGGCAGCCTTTGAGTCCCGCCCCAGCCGGTGATGATGCCGAGCTTCGCTCCTGGATGAGAAAACACTGCGCCCTTTGAGGCAACGCGGATGTCGCAAGCGAGCGCCAGATCCAAAGCGCCGCCCATGCAGTAGCCATTGATGGCGGCGATCGTCAATTGTCTGGCGTCAGCGATTGTTTGGAATAGATCCTGACCAAACTTTGAAAACTCCAAGGCAGCCTGGGCATCAAGTTGCGCGAGTTCGCGGATGTTCGCGCCGGATGCAAAGACGTCATCGGTGCCGGTGAAGATAATGGTTTGAATGTTGTCGCGCGAGAACAGTGCTGACGTTGTGCGCTTCAAGTCCTGGAGGGTGTCGAGTGAGAGTGGATTGCGCTGCGCGGGTCGATTGAAACGGACGATAGCAGTAGGGCCGGTGACTTCAGTGACTATCGGCGTGGAGTCTTCGGCAATCATTCAACACATGCCAAAACGTTTTCGAGCTAGACAAACTCAGGTCTGGCAGACAACGCCGCAGCCACCGATCACTCACGTGGCTTAACGTTTTCGCGAAGAAACTTAACGATGTTTTCTGTAGATGTCCCGGGAAGAAAGATTTCCGCAATGCCCTGCGCCTTGAGCTTCGCGATATCATCCTGGGGAACTATCCCGCCCAACAGAACAAGGCAGTCATCCATTCCCTGGTCGTGAAGTAGTTGCACAATGCGTGGACAGAGAGTGTTATGTGCCCCGCTGAGAATGGAAACGCCGACAGCGTCTACGTCTTCCTGTAGTGCCGCGGCGGCGATCATCTCCGGCGTCTGCCGCAGTCCGGTGTAAATGACTTCCATGCCTGCGTCGCGTAATGCTCGGGCGATAACTTTTGCGCCGCGATCGTGGCCGTCAAGACCAGGCTTTGCGACCAGGACGCGAATCTTTCGGTCGTTCATGCCCGCCATTGTAACGTTAGTTTACGAATTGCCCCAGCAGCGATCAGAGCTTTGAGGTATGCAACGATGTGTTGCTTGTGGTGAGTAGCAAACAGCCACGACCGAGATTTGTCGGGACATTAGAAGGCTGGTTCTTCGTAAACTCCGTAAACATCCCGCAAGGCAGAACAAATCTCACCGAGCGTGGCATACTCGCGCACTGCTTTAATTGTGGCAGGCATTGTGTTCTCTCCACTCTGGGCCGCACGTTTGAGTTTTTCAAGTGCGTTTGCTACCGCGCCGCTATCTCGCTGCGCGCGCGCCTGGTCGAGGCGCTCGACTTGATGATCCCGGACTGACTCGTCAATCGCCAAAATGGGAATCTGGGGCTCGTTTTCCATCTGATACTTGTTGACTCCAACGATCACCTGGTCGCCACGTTCAACGGCTTTCTGATACTTGTAAGCAGAGTCCTGGATTTCCCTTTGTGGAAATCCTTTCTCTATCGCCGCGACCATGCCGCCCATCGAGTCGATCTTCCTGAAGTAGTCGAGCGCGGCCTCTTCCATCTTTTCGGTTAGAGCTTCTACAAAATACGAACCACCAAGCGGATCGATTGTATTTGCCACGCCAGTTTCTTCCGCGATAATTTGCTGAGTTCGTAAAGCAATCAATGCCGCTTGATCCGTAGGCAGGGCCAATGCCTCGTCGTAAGCGTCAGTGTGCAAGCTTTGGGTGCCACCGAAAACGCCGGCCAGCGCTTGTATGGCCACGCGGACTATGTTGTTCAGCGGTTGCTGTACGGTGAGCGAAACCCCAGCAGTCTGAGTGTGGAAGCGAAGCTTTAGGGTGCGCTCGTTTTTCGAGCCAAAGCGATCGCGCATCTCTCTGGCCCAAATGCGACGCGCGGCCCGATATTTGGCAACCTCTTCGAAGAAGTCGTTGTGGGCATTGAAGAAAAAAGAGATTCGCGGCACGAAGAGATCCAGATCTAAGCCGGCCTTCAGGCCCCACTCGACATACTCAAGCCCATCACGCAACGTGAAGGCGAGTTCCTGAATCGCGGTGGCTCCAGCCTCGCGGATGTGATAGCCGCTAACCGAAATCGGATTGTAGCGAGGAACGTGTTGCGTGCAGAACTCAAACGTGTCAATGACCAGCTTCATCGCCGGTTGGATAGGATAGATCCATTCTTTCTGAGCAATGTACTCCTTGAGAATATCGTTTTGCAGCGTTCCGGAAATCTTTTTCCAATCAGCGCCCTGCTTCTCAGCCACCACAAGATACATCGCCAGCAGCACAGATGCGGGCGCATTAATCGTTTGGGAGACCGTGACCTGCTCAAGCGGGATCTTATCGAACAAGACTTCCATGTCAGCTAATGACGACACCGCCACGCCACACTTGCCGACTTCACCTTCAGACAGTGGCGAGTCAGCGTCGTAGCCCATCAGCGTGGGGAGGTCATAGGCTACTGAAAGACCAGTTTGCCCCTGGACCAACAGATATTTGAAACGCGCGTTAGTTTCTTCCGGCGTACTAAAACCGGCAAACTGCCGCATCGTCCAAAGCTTGCCGCGGTAACCGGTTGGGTGTATTCCGCGAGTGTAGGGAAACTCGCCAGGGAAGGAGATATCACGAGCGAAGTCTATCTGAGTGGTATCGGCAGGCGTGCAGAGTCGATCAACTTCTTCAAGGGAAACGCTCTCGAAGCGCTTCTTCATCTCAGGATGTTTCTTAAGCGTCGGCTCAAGCGTTTTATCCCGCCAGCGTTCAACATCTTCTGCGATTGGTGTGCTGATTTCTTTCGTTTCAGACATACGACTCGGCGATCACTCTCGGGTGGATTGGAGAATTCGATATTAGTTGAGCAGTATTCGACTGTCAACACGGCTAAACAGCGCGTTTTCTTATGATTTAGAAGAGGGGAGCGCGGCTGTGATGGCAGTCACAACCGCGCAGCTCGGCAGGCACTCGCGATGCGTGGCTTTCAAGCAGGGGAACTAGCGGGCAACCGGCAGGGAAAATCAGATCGACGCCGTCCGTTGCGAACGAGCTTCCCCTTTTGCTCATTCGACGGGTATCACAATTTCGTTGGCTCGCACCATATTTAGGCGACTTCGCGCGGCGGCTTCAATAGTGCGCGGGTTGGTGCGGAGTTGCTCGATTTCCAAGCGCAACGATTGATTTGCGTCGCGCAAGCCCTCGACATCCGTTTGCATGCGAACGTATTGCTGAGACGCCAGAGACATCCTGGTTCTGGTCCGCGCAGTGACCGCAATGCATATGGCAAATGTCGCGAGAATAATCGTTCCAAAAATGACCCACGAGGGTATTACGCCACCGCGCCTGCGAACTTCGGCAGGGGTTCCAATAATGTCTAGCGAAATCTCTCTAACCGATGCGAACGGGGAAGCCTCTCGTGGTGAGATCACCCGCTGCGCCCGAATTCGCTCATCAACCCAATAAGAATTTATGACCCTGCTCAAGAAGCACCTCCAAGTCCTTTGCCGATTCTGATTCCGCGTAAATGCGAACTACTGGTTCCGTCCCTGAAGGACGTAGCAACAGCCATGAACCGTTCGCAAAAATAAACTTCACTCCATCCAAGCGATTTGTTTGTTCAACACGCCGCCCACCAATTTCTTTGGGGTCTTCTCTCAGCTTTTCGCCGAGCGATTCCATGATCTGCGGAGTTAAGCGAATGCCGATCCTGCCTGATTCAAGCTTGCCAACGCGGCTATACAATTCTTTCAACTGTTCCGTCAGACTCGCGCCGCGCGCCGCAACTGCCTCCGCTGCGAGCAGACACGCAAGGATGCCATCTTTCTCCGGATAGTGACCTTTGATCGACAGTCCCGCCGACTCTTCACCGCCGATGACAATCTTATCTTCATTTATCAATTCTCCGATGTATTTGAAACCTACAGGCGTTTCGTAAACTGGCAGACCGCGAGCTTCCGCAACACGATCGACCAGATGGGAAGTTGCAACTGAACGGGCGGCGCCGCCGGTCCATTTTCTCGACTCCACCAAATAATCAAAGAGAAGGGCAATCAATTGATTGGGCGTTATGAACGAACCGTTTGAATCTATGACTCCAAACCGATCAGCATCGCCATCAGTGGCTAGACCTAAGACGCAGCCTTTCGAGATAACGATCTCGCGTAACTCGTCCAGGTGGGTTGCCTCCGGTTCCGGAGAGCGTCCGCCAAAGAGGACGTCGCGCCAGTCGTGAATCGTCTCCACTTCCAAACCGTGGGTGCGTAAAACTGCGTCAAGATATCCACGACCAGTTCCCCACAAGGGGTCGTACGCATAACGGCCCCCCGCTCCAGTAATCACCTCGAAGTTGATCTTGGTGGCCAGATCTTCCAGGTAGCCTGGCCGAGCAGCGAACGTTTGAAACCCTTTGGCTTCCGCGGGCTTAGCAGGCATGAACGTTGATGCAGTGTTCTGTATGATCTGCTCCACATTTCTGGTGATTTCAGGCAATGCAGGCGCGCCATCGCTGGTTGAGAGTTTCATTCCGCTGTACTGCGGCGGGTTGTGCGAAGCGGTAAAATTAATTCCGCAGATAGCACCCTTCGTGCGAATGACGTGCGAGATGGTGGGAGTTGGAACGGGTTCGTTACAGAGAAGGACTCGGAAAGCATTTTCGGAAATAACGTTCGCACACTCTGCGGCGAACTGCTCTCCAAGAAACCGCGTGTCGTAACCAACTACCATAAGATTCCCGGCTTGGCTGGTGGATCCGAAATGAGAACAAATAGCGCTTGTCACCGAGCGGACGCAATCGAAGGTGAATTCGTCGGCAATAACAGCGCGCCAGCCAGATGTTCCGAATCGAATGGTCATTGCCTGTTTTTAAGAAGCTGCTTAATTCCTAGGTTCGTTTAGCCACTAGATACTTGGTAGTCTGCCAGCTAGAACCCCAATGGGCTGCGCTTTCCTTGTGGTCAATCCGTTGCCAGTCAACAGTTTAGGGCAAGGTTGGCGGAATGTAGCACCGGCGCTTAAAGGTGTAAAGCAATATCTTTGCAATGCTTTCCGCACGTAACCTCAACGTTTACATGAGGTAACAGCGCTTAATGGACGATAAAGGCGAACGCGGGGCGAACACAAAAAAGGGGACACTTTCTGGAAATACCCTGGTGATGAAAGCGGTTGACACGGAATTCTTATGAAGCTAGACTCGCAGGCGAACCCGCTGGGGGCGGCGCAGACAGTGGCCCCCAATCGGACGCATTTCCAAACCGTAAATCCGCCTTGCCTCGCATCTCAAAGTACTTAGTGGCCCGCCTCTGGTTCCCTAAACCGGTGCCATTCCATTTGAATCAGAAACCGAAGAGGCTTCATTGACCCGTTCCTACCCAGAATCAGCCGAAGCACTGCTGAAAGCTAACCATCTCCCCATAGGATCAATTGTGAGGGCGCTTTGTCAGGCTGCGAACTCTGGCCCTGATTTGCTTTATGAGGTCATGCTGAAACTGAGTCTTCTCGTTGAAGCTACTGCGCCAATGTACGGGCTCTCCGTTTGGAGTTTGGAGAGCGGCCAGAGACCGAGACTGAACTGGGCTGAAGGACTACAAGAGCCGGAACTGGCGGCAGGGGAGAAAATTGTCAACGAAACTCTCGCGGTCGACATGGCTTGGCCCACCGTCAAGGAAGGCGACTCTTCGGTCTGTTTTGTTCTGGCGTCTTCCAAACCAGGACGCGCGGGCGCTGCTCTGTACGGCCTCTGTGTTCGTGCTTTGTCCGCGCCGCAGGCCAGAGACCTTGGGGCAATAATGGACCTAACGCGCTTGGCTCATTCTCATGTGTCAATAGGGCGTGCCATTCAGACGCAAAGGCCTGCCGAAGATGGGATCAGCAAGACAACGCTGCCAGGGATGATATTTGCCAGTCGGGCGATGAATGACGTGGCTCGCGTTGTAGCTCGAATCAAAGACTCAAACTCCACGGTCTTGATCACCGGAGAATCCGGTACAGGTAAGGAATTAGTGGCGCACGCGATTCACCGGCTCAGCAAGCGTTGCGAAAAGGATTTTGTCCCCTTCAACTGCTCTGCTGTTCCGCCCGACCTGATCGAAAGCATGCTCTTCGGCCACCGGAAAGGAAGTTTCACCGGCGCGCTGCAAGACAACCAAGGGCTGATTCGCGCGGCGGAGAACGGAACTCTTTTCCTGGACGAGATCGGTGACCTTCCCTTAGCCCTTCAGCCCAAGCTTCTTCGGTTCCTGCAAGAGGGCGAGATTCACACACTTGGTGAGCGAGCTCCCCGGAACGTAAACATTCGTGTGATTGCCGCGACTCACAAGGACCTGGAGCACTTAGTTCGCGAAAAGCTATTTAGAGAAGATCTCTATTACCGGATAGCCACGCTCACGGTGAAGGTTCCCCCCCTGCGGGAACGTCCCGAAGACATCTCGGCATTAATCTCTCACTACCTCTCACACTATGCCAGGCGAAACGATAGGACCATAGGCGGCATCACGTGGGAAGCGATCCGAGCTCTCGAGAATTATTCCTGGCCGGGTAACGTGCGCGAGCTCGCCGGCGAAATGGAGCGGCTAGTTTTGTACGCCGAAGAGAACGGCCACATTACGCCGGAGCACATCAGTGCACATATCTACCCGGCTAGGGCCAAGAATCCAGACTTTGAAAAGCGTTCCGGCGAAAACCTTGAACTGTTAATGGAAGACTACGAAAGGCGAGTTATCACTGAGACGTTGAAACGCAATGATTGCAACGTGGCGCGGACGAGTGAAGCGTTAGGGCTGGGCTCGCGGCAGACGTTGTATAAGAAGATCAAGCGCTTGGCTATCGACATTACCGACTTTCTCCAGGAAGATACTGAGCCAGGTTTACAGTTTCGGACCGAACGCAACTGATCCGCTAAGCACGAAAAGATGCCGTGAGCATTCGAGAGCGATCTCGAATGCTTTTCTTTTTGTGCATTGGAATGTCGCCGCACTGGATACAAAGCCCGCCTTAGGTCGTCAACGCGGGGCGACAATCAATAAGCCTGCAAGATCGAGCGCAAAACATCTACGACTCTGTATCTGTCCGCAGCGCCCTTCCTTCTTGTTAACGCGAGGCGACAACTGAAGTAGTCAAGCAACCGCAATAGCGATGTTTAGTTAACGTTTATTGCTTCAAAGGTTACTGGCACGTCTCTTGTTAAGGAGAGATTCATTCGCGAGGCATAGATCGCGTCGCGAAACAAAGGTCGAGAAGACGCTGGAGAAAAATCTCATGAAGGCTTTCACCACAAAAGAGCTTGTATCGCTGGCAGTAATCGTCATCACCGCACCTGTGCTCGCGCTGGGCCTTGTCCTCGCCGCAAGCGTTACGGTCGCGTCTGGTAACGGACTATTGCTATTGGCACTGACTCTGTGTGGCGCTGTCGTGAGTGGGTTTAATGGCTTTGGCCGCCGCACGGTCAGGGCTGAATCCCAATCGCGCAGAAGCCGCGGAGGGCCACAGTCAAGCGTGGCCCTCACATCATGAGTCTTACTTAGCAAGCCTCGCGAGCTTTCTTTCGACGCGGAAGAAGGCGAACGAAGTATCAAGCAATAACCAAAACTATAAGGAGCAAACAAATGATTAGGAAATTCTTTCGCGATGAAACCGGTCTTGAGTTGTCGGAATACGCTGTTGCCGCAGCTTTGGTTGCGATCGCAGTCGTCGGCGCTTTCACGGCCCTGGGTACGGCAATCAGCGGCAAGATCACCTCGCTTGGAACCACCATCTCCAAGTAACTCGGTTGAGCGCAATGGCCCGGCGCGCTTTAGTTGAACTTCGCTTCCGGTAAAGCGCGCCAGCGGCCTCTAAAAAAACTGTTCTGAACACAATCACGAATTTGACCGGAAACTAACCGGTGGAGGTATTGACATGAAGAGATTCTTTCTTGATGAAACAGGTCTTGAACTTTCCGAATATGCGGTGGCCGCAGCGTTGGTTGCCATCGCCGTCGTTGGAGCTTTCACCGCCCTGGGAACGGCCATAGGCGACAAAATCACATCCCTCGGTACCACCATTTCAAAGTAATCGAAACAAAACCGTTCCGCGTGTATTTCACGGAACGTAACGTTGGGAGTTTCGTTGGGGAATGACGATGAAGAGACTCTTAATAGACGAGACTGGGCTTGAGCTCTCCGAATATGCCGTCGCTGCGGCTTTGGTGGTAATGGCGGTGGCCGCAGCGTTCACCGCACTAGGTGGTGCGATCGGCGTCAGGCTCACCGAGCTAGTCAGTCGAGTGGGCGGATAAATATTAGTCCGGCATGGCGCACATTTGTTTTGTACCAACTCCACGCGCCTATCAGCAACTTTGAAATGTCTGAAACACTGGTAAACATAACTCTTCTGATCCCGCTAGCGGTCATCATCGCTTATTACGATGTTCGCTATCGTCGTATTCCTAATGCGTTTGTACTCGCGACCCTGGCCGCAGGTGTTGCAATAAACGCGATTTTTACAGGTTTCCCGGGTATCGCGGCGAGCCTCATGGGGTGCGCGCTCGGCTTCGTTTTGATGTTCATGCTTCACGTCTTCGGCGCGATGGGGGCCGGCGACGTCAAGCTTTTTGCCGCGATTGGAGCCGTCACCGGCGCACAGTTGGTCGTGCCCACATTCATAGTTGTGATTCTAACCGGGGGACTGCTTGCAGTCGTTTCGATCGTTCGCGCGGGAATGGTGGTGACTACGGTGCATCGCGTGCTGCAGATATTCGTGGGAATGTTGCCAGGCTGGCAGATGCCCAAATTTGCCGTGCCCACCGACCGCAAACACACAATTCCTTACGGCGTCGCCATCACGATGGGCAGCATCATCTCCATAGCTATCTTTCGCAATTGAATGCGCGCGGCATTCGCACGCTTTCAAATTCGGTCAACTGAGAACACGGAGACTTAACCATGCGCAACAAACGCTTCTTTATCGTCTTAGCCGGTGCACTCATTTTCGGACTGCTCGCAGCAGTTTCCGTTACCCGATATTTGTCGAGTGCTCAGGCCTACACCAAAAATCTCAACCGTGTTGCGGTTGCCAAGGTCGCGATTCCCCTGGGCACAAAGATCATTCCCGAGCAGGTGATGGTGGTCCAGTTTCCGCCAGAGTCGACACCAGACGGAGCTTTTGAGTCGGCTGAGAAGTTGGCTGGACGCGTTGCGGTAACAAATATCGCTGCTCGCGAGCCGATCACCGAAGCTCGACTCGCTCCGGAAGGAACGGCCGGCGGATTGTCAGCAGTCATTCCTGAAGGCTATCGCGCCATGACAGTGAAGGTTGACGACGTTGTAGGTATCTCAGGCTTCATCATGCCCGGCACCCTGGTGGATATCGTGGTAGTCATCGATCCAGCCGAGAAAGCCGGCATGCAGGATCCGATTTCTAAGATCGTCCTGCAAAACATCAAGGTCCTGGCCAACGGTCAGAACATCGACAAGCCGCAAGACCAACGCGAAGCCAACAGTGTTAAGGCTGTCACTCTGCTAGTGACTCCGGAGCAGGCAGAGAAACTCGCCCTGGCTGCGAGTGAAGGCAAGCTACAGCTCGTAATGCGCAATTCAATCGATCAAGGTGACGAGCAAACTACGGGAGTCAACAAGCGAAAGCTTCTTGGTGGTGAACGAGCTTTGCCACTGCCCGATCCCGGGTCGTTGAAGAGCGAGCAACAGAATCCAAACCCGAAACCGGCGGTGCGCCGCGTTCACACTGAACCTAAACCGGTCGCGGCAAGTTCACCTGTGCCCGCACCTCCACGCGCCACGGTTGAGATGATCGAAGGCGCGAAGAAGCGCAGCGTTGATTTCCCGTGATGAACCGAAATCTTCGCCGTTAACTAGATCAGTTACTGCATTAACGACAACCAAAATTTGTCGGACATAAGCAAAAGGAGCAAAGATCATGCACAGCCGTTCCCCTATCACACGCCGAGTAAGCTTGTTGCTGGCGTCATTGATGGTCCTTCTTATTAATTCCACTGGCCACGCGCAGGCGACCTCTTACAAAGCATCCTTTAAAGAGAACAAAGAGGCTGTAGCGGTTAACGTCCTGGTGGGTCAATCGCGGGTCATCAATTTTGACAAGCCCGTGGGCCGTTTCTCGGTTTCTAATCCTGAGATCGCCGAAGCAGTCCTGGTCACACCCGATCAGGTGCTGGTAAACGGCAAAGCGTTCGGCCAGGTAAATTTCATTGCCTGGGAGCAGTCCGGCGGTGAATACCTCGTGTTCGATGTCTATGTCCGCGCCAATCTCTCATTGATCGATTCTCAAATGCGCGCTCTTTTCCCGAAGGACGACATTCGTCTCAGTCAGGCCAACGGCTCGGTGGTGATGTCGGGCAGTGTCACCGATCCTAAGACAGCCAGCCAGGCGCAGAGCGTCGTGGAAGCCGCCGGCTTTAAGGCCGTAAACATGCTTGCTTCGCCCGTGAAGAATATGTCCCAGGTTCAACTGCAAGTGCGCGTGGCCGAAGTGAGCCGCAACCGTCTAAAGGATATGGGAACTTCATACACCTACCAGGGCGGTCCCGGTGGTGGCGGCTACATCAACAGCGGTCAGGGTCCCAGCTCGCTCAACAGTCCGCCAGCTAGTCCGCTCAGCGGAATTATTTCAGGCGCACTTTCAAGTAGCGCGCTCAATATGCTTGTGATGGGAGGTAACTCACTCGCAATGCTGCGAATGCTTCAGACCGAGGGTTCCTTGCGCGAACTCGCGGAGCCTAACCTAATCGCCATGGATGGTCAGGAAGCCAGCTTCCTGGCAGGCGGTGAGTTCCCGGTTCCGATCGTTCAGGGCGGCAGTGATAAGACCACCGTTACCATCATCTTCAAGGAGTATGGCGTGCGGCTGAATTTTAAGCCGACCATCATCGACGAAGACCACATCAGGCTGGAACTCGAACCGGAAGTGTCAACGATCGACTTTGGTAACGGCGTCAAGTTTGACGGATTTTTGATTCCGGCATTAAAGACGCGCCGCGCCAAAACGGGAGTCGAACTTCGTGACGGGCAATCCTTCGCTCTCGGAGGTCTACTTGATAACAGTGAGATAAAGACGCTGTCCAAGGTTCCCGTACTCGGCGACATCCCGGTCCTGGGCTCGCTCTTCAGGTCCAAGTCATTCCAGAAGAATGAGACTGAGTTGATGTTCATCGTGACGGCACACCTGGTTAAGCCGGTGAACCGCGACGACCTGCCGCAAATGCGTGGCATCGATGGACTCAAGAATGGTTCGCCGCTGGGTGTCGAGCCGAAGGGCGAAGAGATTCAGGGAAGAACCGGATTCTCAGTGACGGGTCAAAATACTGATGAGAAGCCGGCCGCACCGAACGCAGCGGAACCTGCGAAAACTGTGGCGCCGGTGGTAGATCCAAAAGCCAAGGATGGAACGGAGAGCAGCGTGGGTACTTCAACCAGCACATCTTCCAACACGACTCGTAATCTCAACCCAACACTTCCTGTCGCGCGCGTTATGCCGACGGACGGCCCCCAACCTCTCAAGCAATAGTAGCTGTCTTAACAAAAAGAGTGTTTGAGAAGGAGGCAAGAAATGAACAGGTTAGCCCAAAGAAAAAATCGCAAAGGGGAGCGTGGCTCGATTCTAGCTACCTCCGCATTAGGAATGCTTGCAGTGCTGCTGGCCGTCGGGCTGGGTGTCGATATTAGTCGTTTCTACCTGGCGAAAACCGAGTTGCAGAACGCCGCCGATGCCGCGGCGCTGGCGGCTGTCTCCGGTTTGAACTCATCCGCGGTGGGCATTACGGAAGCGACTAATCGCGCTGTGCAGGCGATGAACAACTACGACTTCAATCAACAGGCAGTGTCGTTTCCGCGTGCGAACGTGTTGTTTGCGAAGAATCTCGATGGACCATACATCAGCGAAGCTTCCGCACAGGCAGATCCCAAGAATATACGTTTCGTCCAGGTGACAACGCCGCCATCGCCGGTCGGGGTTTCATTTGCCGTGTCCGTTTTGGGCAGCAGCAAAAATCTTACCGCCACCGCGACGGCCGGATACTCGGTTCCCATCAACGTCTTCTGCAACTGGCTGCCAGTGTCGGTGATTGATTACGACGTTCCTATGGTGCCAGGGCAAACTTATACGATTCGCGCGAGCTCGGGAAATATGGTTTCTCCCGGTAATTATCAGATTCTCGCCGTAGCCGGATCGGGCGGAAAAGATGTTCGCGTTGGTCTTGCAAGCGGCGTGGACCTTTGCGCCGAAGCGGGCGCAGTTTACGCGGTTGATACCAAACCCGGTGTTACTGCCGGAGCGGTCAGGCAGGGAGTCAATACCCGTTTCGATGAATACCAGACTTCTCAAGTAAATCCGGTAGACATGCCTCCGGATTCAAACATTAAAGACAACATAACTTACTCGCAGTATCGCAACGGCAGTCCTTTACAGTCTCCGTCACACACGCCAGTTCCCGGCCGTCGGGTTGTCATCATCCCGATTGTTAAGTTCGCCGAATACGACCAGGGAAGGAACCAGGTCGAGTTCAACCGCTTCGGCCAGTTTTTCCTCCAGTCAAGGGTAGGCAGCGGCAACGGCGGCGACATTCAGGCGGAGTACATCAACGACATCGTGGTTGCCGGCAAGGGCGGCTACGACCCCAATGGTGGTCCAGCAAACAATCTGATGGCCACTCCGGTTCTCTACAAATAGGTAGCGACCAATGCACGGACGATTACGAAAAATTCGCACTCTGCAACGCTTGCGGCGTTTTGCCAAACTAAGCCGTCTTAGCAAGGATGAACGCGGCATTCAATTAGTTGAGCTCGCCATTGTGCTGCCAATTTTCGTGATCCTGTTCGCGGCGACGGCGGAGTTTGGTCGCTATTTCTACGAGTATACGACGCTGGCAAAAGCTTCTCGTGCCGGCGCTCGCTACCTTGCGACCGCAGCGGTCAACTCCGCCGAAGACACCACCGCTAAGAATATCGTTGTCTATGGAAACTCCGCGGGCAGCGGTTCTCCCATACTCTACGGTATGACCACCGCAAACGTGGTGATCACTCGTCAGGGAGGCGTGCCGGTTCTGCCGCAGACAGTCAAAGTGGGAATAACCGGAATAAAGCACCAGCCGCTTTTCGATTTGGGAGCGCTTATCAACATACAGTCATTTTCGCTGAACATCGACGTGAAGCCGAGCGTGACCATGCGTTACCTGCTGACGCAGCCCCCGATATAGAAACGACCGCCACACAAGACAATTTTGGCAAAACGATGAGACGAAAAAACAACAAACAGCGCCAACGTGGTTCCACGTTAGTTGAGTTTGCGATCGGCGCCACCGTGTTTTTGACGGTGATGTTTGCGGTAATTGAGTTTGGCCGCGCGCTCTGGGTCCACAACGCGCTCTCGGACGCGGCCCGCCGCGGCGCACGCTACGCGGTTCTTCATCCGTCCACTGATGCGGCGGCCGTCAAGAACGTAGTGGTCTATGGAGACCCGGCCGGCGGGTCTAGCCCACTCGTAGATAATCTGACGACGTCCAACGTCAACGTCACCTATTCCGGATTTGGCTTGAATGGCGGAACGGCGACAGTAAGCATCAGTAACTATTCGTTTCAATTTGTGGTCCCCATCGTCAGCACGTCAATCCCAATGCCCAACTACTCCTCCACGCTGACAGCCGAAAGCGCCGGGCTGATTCCGGCGAACCTCTAGAACTCGAAACGAGCCCCGGGGAAAAAGATGACTCAGCCACTTACAATCGTAGTTCTCAGCACCGGCCTTGATAACTTCAAGGAAATACGGACCGCCTTGTCAACCGACAGTCGTGTCCAGTTGCTGGCAGGCGGAAACGACGCCGAACAACTGCATGAAGAGATCACGCGGCTCAAGCCCGCCGCCGCCATCATCACGCTCGGCGCCAACTCGGACCAGGCAATCAAGCTCATCCAGCGACTGGCCGCCGAGTCCCCGAAAACTGCGCTTATCTCTGCCGCGAATAACGCCGCGCCCGACCTGCTGTTGCAAAGTCTGCGGGCGGGAGCGCGTGAGTTTCTTAAGCTCCCAATCAGCGCAGAAGAACTCAAGACAGTTTTGGATCGCGTGGCCGACTTTTGCGCGGGACAGGTTGAAACGCCAAAGAAAAAAGGCCGTATGGTTGCGGTCTTTTCCAGCAAGGGCGGTTGCGGCACATCGTTCATCGCCACCAATCTTGCGGCAGCGGCTAACGCTCGGACCGTCCTCGTTGATCTAAACCTTCAGGCTGGCGACCTGCCGCTCTTCCTCGGCGTTGACCCGAAATATTCCTTTGCGGACATGGCGGAGAATCGCAACCGGCTTGATGATTCTTTGATCAAGAGCTTCGTCACTCCTTACTCCTCCAATCTTTCGCTTCTCGCCGCGCCCCGGGAGGCTGACTCGGCGGATGAGATCGAACCGGAGCACGTCTTCGAAGTATTACAGCGACTGCGCGAATCCTATGAATACGTCGTGCTCGATCCGCAACACACGTTTGACTCGATAACGCTCGCGGCGCTCGACCAGTCAGACGAGATCGTCCTGGTCCTGACGCTGGATATACCGGCAATTCGCAGCACGCAGCGGGCCCTCGAAATTTTCGATCGTCTCGGTTATCCGCGCAAGAAAATCCGCATCGTGGTAAATCGCTGGAGTAAGCAAATCGATCTCGATCTGCGGCAGGTTGAGAAGTTTCTTGGCGAGCCGGTCATCGGATTTGTGCCGAGTGATTATCAAACGGCAGTTACTTCGATCAACCTCGGCCAGCCGCTGGTCCAGTCAGAACCAAATTCCAAAATCGCACTGGAGATCAAACGCGTGGCGAGAACGATCACGACGGGCGCAGTCAGTGTGGCGGAGGAACCGCAGCCACGACGAACGCTCTGGAAGTCGTTCTTCAAACGTGAGCGGTCGCGGAATCAGCTCGAGCTTCAAGTCAGTAGCACAGACCTCAGTCTGTGAGTTTGTAACTTTACAGAGGATCGCAGACCGCATGTCTGCCTAGCAAAACTAATATGGCACTTCGAGAAAGATTAATCAGAGAAACGGTTGGCCTTCCCGGCGCCGGCAACGGCAACGGCAACGCGCAGGACGGCAGCCCGCAATCCTTCCAGGAAATGAAGTCGCGGCTGCACCGCGCTCTCATTAATCGCATGGACCTGACCAAGCTGGGAGCGCTGGCGCCTGATCAAGTGCACGCCGAGGTTTCGCGGCTGGCAGAGAGCGTGCTGGCGCAGGAAGCGATGCCGCTTTCTACCTCTGACCGCGACCGGCTCGTTAATGACGTTCAGCACGAACTCTTCGGCTTGGGACCGCTTGAGCCTCTACTCCAGGACCCAACCATTTCCGACATCCTCGTCAACTCGCACGGCACCATCTATGTGGAGCGTCGCGGCAAACTCGAAGTCACCAACGTTGCTTTCAAAGACGACGAACATCTGATGCGTGTAATCGAACGCATCGTCTCGTCAGTTGGCCGGCGCATTGATGAGTCGTCGCCAATGGTGGATGCACGCTTGCGCGATGGGTCGCGCGTTAACGCGATTATTCCGCCGCTTTCAATCGATGGGCCGGTGCTTTCCATCCGCCGTTTCGGCGCCGAACCGCTCCGCATGAATTCGCTGATTGAGAATAAAGCGCTGACGCGAGACATCGCTGACATGCTGGAAATGTGCGTCAACGCCCGGCTTAACGTGCTGATTTCCGGAGGCACGGGCGCAGGTAAGACGACGCTGCTGAATGCTCTCTCGGCTTACATTCCGGAAGACCAGCGCATAGTGACCATCGAAGATTCAGCGGAGCTGCAACTGCAACAGCCACACGTAGTGAGACTGGAAACGAGACCACCGAATATCGAAGGTAAGGGTGAAGTGACTCAGCGAGATCTGGTGCGCAACGCACTTCGTATGCGCCCCGATCGCATCGTCATCGGCGAGGTGCGCGGCGGCGAAGCTATCGACATGTTGCAGGCCATGAACACAGGCCACGATGGAAGTTTGACAACTATTCACGCGAACACCCCACGCGACGCGCTGGCGCGCCTGGAGACGATGATTCAAATGACGGGAATGCGTCTTTCCGACCGCGCAATGCGGCAACAGATTGCCGCGGCGATAAATCTAGTCGTGCAGGTAGCGCGTCTTTCTGATGGCACTCGGCGCGTCACCGCGATTTCCGAGATCACTGGAATGGAAGGCGAGACCATAACGATGCAGGAGATTTTCCAGTACGAGCGTACTGGGGTCGACTCACAGGGGCAGGTGATCGGTCGCTTCCGTCCCACCGGCATACGCCCGCGCTTTGCTGAACGACTCAAGGCCTGCGGACTGCAACTGCCGCGAGTTTTCTTTGAAGAGATGTGAAACGATGCTGATCTCCTTCTTAGTATTTCTCTTCGCTCTGTTCCTGGTGCTGGGAGCCTATCTGCTCGCCACGCACGGGACTGACGCCAAGCGCGCGCGACTGCAAAAGCGGCTCGCCGACGCATTGCTGCATTCGGCACACACCGAAGACATGGAAGTTGTACTGGCGCGCAATGAACTAATGAGCGAGATCCCCTGGGTAAATCGCTCGCTCGTTCGCGTCCAGGCGGCTTTGCAGTTGAAGCGGATGCTGGATCAAGCCGACCTGCACATCACGCCGTCTCGCCTGATCATGTTCTCAGCCCTGGCGGGAATGTTGGCGGCGCTGGCTGCGTCAGTCATAAGCGTATTCATTCTCTTGATTTTGGCAGCGGGTATTTTGGCTGCGGCAGTTCCATTCGCTCACGTTTGGTGGAAACGCAAAAAGCGCTTTGAAGCGTTTCTGGAGCTCTTGCCAGACGCACTCGATCTGATGAGTAGGGGGCTAAGCGCCGGTCATGCTTTCTCAGAAGCCATGCACATGGTTTCCGCCGAGATGCCGGAACCGATCGCGACGGAATTTCGCAAGACTTATGAAGAACAAAACCTTGGTCTGTCGCTCAAGCTCGCTTTGGAAAATCTGACGCAGCGCATTCCGCTTTTGGATTTACGCATGTGCGTGACAGCGGTGTTGATTCAGCGGGAAACGGGCGGCAACCTCGCCGAGATTCTTGAAAAGGTGGCTTACACGATTCGTGAACGCTTTCGCATCATGGGCGACTTGAAAACGTTGACGACCAGCTCGCGGATGTCGGCATGGCTGCTGTGCGGCTTGCCGATCTTCGTGACCATCGTTATCACAATTATGAACCCGGAATACATGAACATTCTTTGGAGAGACCCCAGGGGTCACTACCTGATTGCCACAGGCTTGTTTCTTCAGGCAACAGGGATGCTGATCGTGAGAAAGATTTTGAGGATAAAAATTTGAAATTGGTTAGCAGTCAGTGGTCAGTAGTCCGTTGCAGCAACTGACCGAGACCAACCCACAGACTACTTACCACTATCCCCTAATCGCCAACCACAATAACGGACTACTGACCATTGACTACTGACTACTGACAAACGCCATGCTGCTACTGATCACCATCTCAACCTTCGTTTGTATCTCACTCGGCTTGATGGGCGTTTACTGGCTGCTCTACAAGCCACAGAGTGCCGCCACTGAGCGGCTCAAAAGACTTGGTGAGAGGACGATGAGCACAGCCAGTGTCCCCTTCTCGCTCGAGGAAAATCGACCCGCGTCGGAACTCGCGGAGCGGATCGCCTCGCCATTCAGCCGGCTGGTGCCGCCGTCCGCGGCAGAAGCTAAGAAGCTACAGAAGCAATTAATGCAGGCTGGGTTTCGCTCGTCGAGTGCGCCCGGTGTTTATCGCGCCATCCAGCTGGCGACGATGGCTGGTTTCCCCGCAATCGTCGCGCTCGCTTGCGCGCTTCTCGCCCGACCGCTCAGTGGCGCACTCTTTTGGATTCTCGCTGCTTTTATCATTGGTTTCTTTCTGCCGCGGTACGCACTCCGCCGCATGATTCGCTCGCGACAACAACTCATTCGTTGGGGACTCGCCGATGCGCTTGACCTCATGGTCATTTCAATCGAGGCGGGGCTTGGCTTGAATGCGGCGATGATGAAGGTTAGTAGCGAACTGAAAGAAGTGCATCCGGACATCAGCGACGAGTTTGAACTGGCGAACCTCGAGATTCGCGTGGGTCGCGAACGTGATGAAGCTTTGCGCAATCTCGCCGACCGAACCGGCGTTGAAGATCTGCGCAGCCTGGTGGCGATGCTCATTCAAACAGATCGATTCGGCACGTCAATCGCGAAGGCGATTCGCGCTTTTTCGGATTCGTTGCGTACCAAGCGCCGGCAGCGGGCTGAACAGGCGGCGCAAAAGGCGGCGGTCAAGCTGCTCTTCCCGCTCGCCTGTTTTCTGTTTCCCACATTGTTTATTGCCATCCTCGGCCCTGCGGCCCTGCAACTGATGGACACGCTCGGCAAAATGTAAAAGGAGTTGGACTATGAGTAAACGAAGACTACTCGCGATTTTTGTTGCGTTCGTCGTAACCGTGGCTGTCTCCGCTATGTGGAGCGCCTCAACAATAGTTCGTGAAGGGGACGCGGACGCTAATGCCATCGAAGACTCAGGTTCACTCGCCGGCAGCGTGAACGAGCAGAAGAAGGGTGGCAACAAAGTCGTAAAGATTTTCGCGGCGCCGTTCAAGGCTTTCGGACGGCTGTTTAGTCATAAGGACGGTAACAAACTTCAGCGGATGACGGAGAAGGACGCGGAGAAGTTTGAGAGTGTCGGCGTCTCAAGAGTTGACGACAGCCGCACGCCCGAGCCAAAGAAGCTGGCAACAGCCACGTCTGCGAAGGAACATCTTACGAATGGTCGTTCTTACTTATTGAACGGCCAACTCAACGAAGCCATCACCGAACTTTCCACGGCCGCTTCCCTCGATCCGAAGCTGACGGAAGCTCATAACCTGCTCGGCGTTGCTTACGACAAGAAAGGTCTTGCCGACCGCGCTAAGGATTCTTACGAGCGAGCCGTCAAGGTGGAACCTGAAGACGCGCAGACATTGAACAATCTCGGATTCTCCCTTTATCAGAATGGAAACTATCGCGCCGCTGTCGATCGTTTAAAGCGAGCCGCTAAACTGGCGCCTAGCGATGACCGGATTCTGAATAACTTAGGTCTAGCGCTTTGCCGGCTCGGCAAGTTTGAAGAAGCCTACAAACACTTCGCCCGCGCGGCTGGCCCGTACACCGGAAATCTCAACACAGCTCGCATGCTCGAACGCTTCGGACGCGACGAGGACGCGATCAAGTATTACGAAGACGCTCGTCGTATCGACGCGAACTCAACCCTGGCGTTGAGACGTCTTGCCGATCTCTACAAACGAACCGGCCGGCCTGAACAATCCCAGGCGGCGACTAACGCGCTGGCTGGTGTTTCAGTCTCAAGTACAGCGACTTCGGGCAGATAGCAGGAGTCAGTTTTTGTAACGCAAACTGTTAGCTTGCGATCTTTGGCAACACATCTGCCCCGACGCAAACTAACAGTTTGCGTTACAACATCAGACCGCAAGGCTCCGCAGCACAAGAACTCAGGAAGATTCGTCATGACACAAACAACCATACTTTCTCGCGTTGAAGTGGAATCAATGGGTCCGCCCGTGGCCGAGGAGATAGCCGACCTTGGTATCGGCGAAGCTTTTCTGTGTGACTTGGCGCTCAAGCACGTCGCCATGGTTCCCGAGCCCACAACTACGGCCGTGGCGGAACGACTGCATCTGCCGCGCGCGCTCACCGAAGAACTCCTGGAGAAACTTTATCGCGAGAAGCTAATCGAAGTGCGTTTACAAACCGCCGTTGGCTCGACGCGATATAGCATGCTGGATCGAGGCTGGGATCGCCTGCTGCGATTACTTTCAGTCTGCGGCTACAGCGGGGCGGCGCCTGTTTCACTGAACGACTACGCCCACATGATGCGTTTGCAGTCGATACCTTCGCATCCTGCGTCGATGGAGACTGTGCGTTCAGCGTTCCATGATTTGATTCTGCCGGAGTCGCTACTGCAAACGCTCGGTTGCGTAATCAATTCCAGGCGTTCGCTTTTTCTGACGGGTTTGCCGGGCACTGGTAAGACTGCGGTTGCCGAGCGCATCAACAACGCTTTGCCAGGAGCGATCTGGATTCCCTACGCAGTTGAGATCGATGGTCAGATCATTCGCGTCTTTGATTCCCATTGCCATCGTGTCGCCGCGCCGGACGTCACTCCGGTGGAGTATGACCGGCGCTGGGTGCTTATTAATCGGCCGCTCGTCGTTGTTGGTGGGGAACTAACACTCGAAAACGCAGACCTGACCTGGAGCGAAGCCGCTAAGTTTTACGAGGCGCCGTTTCAGATGAAATCAAATGGCGGCACGCTCGTGATTGACGACTTCGGCCGGCAGCGGGTGGCGCCTCAGGATTTGCTTAACCGCTGGATCGTTCCACTCGAACGTCGAGTTGACTACCTTGCCTTGCACACCGGAAAGAAGATCGAAGTTCCTTTTGAACAACTGGTGGTCTTTTCAACGAACCTCGATGAAAACGACCTGGCGGATCAGGCGTTCCTGCGACGAATGGGTTATCGCGCCCGGGTCGAACCACCTACCCCGGGAGCCTATTCGGAAATCTTCAAGCGCCAGGCCTACACGCGCGGCATTCGCTACCAGCAGCCGGTGCTGGACCATGTGCTGAACAAATACAGAATTGAGCGACGGCAAATGAAAGGTTGCGAGCCGCGCGACTTGCTCGACCGCGCCACGGACATTTGTCTGTTCGAGGGCCAGTCACTGGAACTTACGCCGCAAGTTTTGGACGTGGCCTGGCGCAACTACTTCGGTACATCGCATACGTTCGCTCCCATGGCCAACGAGGAAACAATGATTGAAAGAACGTTGGCTGATCCGCTCGAGCTGTAGCTCCGGCCGGAAGCCCGACCGTTAGGGACGGCTCTCTTTGGATGGATCTAAATTAGCCCTCCCTAACGGTCGGGCTTCTGCTGGCGGAGTATCAACAAATTGGACTTGTCACATTTTTATGCAAATCCCCCGAAAAGCAATTCAGACTTTTACATTGGGCGCGCTGGCGCTGCTTGGTTCCGCCGGAGCCTATGGGCAAAAGAACCTGGACCACTCACCGTCTGCGGTTGTAGCTCCAGGTGAAACTTCGTATCAGGTTCGCCTGAAGCTGGTAGACGGCAGCACCATCGCAGCAGATGAAGCATGGGAGAGCGAGCAGGGAATCTGGTATCGGCGCGGCAGCATGAGTCACCTCGTTTTGCGGGAGCGCGTAAAGACAATTGAGCGTGGTTCTACTTCCAGGCCCAAGCTGGATGTTCAGGTGGCCAAAGTTGTAGCGACTAGCAACTCGGACAATCGAGCGGATGGTTCCCAAGCCTCCGGTGGTCCCGATGACCAGCCCGTGTGGATCTATCTCATCGGCGGCGCCCGAGTCGAAGCCGACAGCGTGACGGAATCCGCGTCTGGCGCCTGGTACCGACGTGGCTCGCTTTCAGTTTTTGTTGAGCGGGCGCGAATTGATCACATTGAGCGCGAAGAACTGGGCAGTCTGGCCGAATCCGACTCTGCAAGAAAAGCGCGCGGTTGGACTACCGGCAGTCCGAAGATTGACAGTTTGATCAAACAAAATGGCGCGAAGTATGGCGTCGATCCTTATTTGATCTTCTGCGTGATGGAGCAGGAGTCACACTTCAACGCGCATGCGTTATCGCCAAAAGGAGCGCGTGGCTTGATGCAGCTAATGCCCGGTACCAGCGTGCGGCTTGGCGTGAGACGGCCATCCGATCCAGCGCAAAACATTGCGGGCGGCGCGCGTTATTTGAAGCAACTCATCGAACAGTTTGACGGCCGCATCGATCTCGTCCTTGCGAGCTACAACGCCGGCGAGGGAGCGGTTATGAAGTTTGGTCGCAAGGTGCCGCCCTACCGGGAAACTCGCGATTATGTGAAACGAATTAGTTATCGCTATCGCCGGCCAAAACCTGCGGTTCCCGCCAAGACTGAGGTGGCAACCGTGGGAGCAGCGCTATGAGGTTTGTTTACCACAGCCGTAGATAAAGTATCGACGCTGAAGAAGAATGAAAAGTATCATCGTCAAACTCACTCTGATAACAGTCATCTTCTGCCTGGCATTCATATCTTCTCAGGCGCAGCAGTTGCCGCAAGCTCCGCTTACCAACGCAGCCGTAGTGAAACTGGTTCGCGCAGGTTTCAAAGAAAAGACTGTTATTGCGATCATTCACAATCGGCCAAATCGATTCAATTTGGATCCGGATAGATTGGTTGAGCTGAAGCGCAGCGGAGTCAGCGAAAACATAATTCTTGCAATGTTGGCGCAGGACGAGTCGTTTGTGTTCGCCGATGACGGCTGGCCGGACGACTCCAGGTTTAAAGGAAGCGCGAGCAGGTCCAGCGATAAGGATCCGAACGGACTGTCGGGAGGTTCTGATATTTTTGGAAGCGGCAGTAGCTCCAGCGGTCAGACTCGCGGGCGAGGAATGGATAATTCAAATCAGGGAGAGATCACCACGACGGGAAGCGCGACAGTTCGAATACTACGGCCGCCTTCGGAGGCGGGCGGTGCCCAGCTAAAACTGGAAAAGACGCCGACCCTAACCAACGATTCCGTAATCAAGTTAGTCGAAGCTGGTTTTTCTGAAGGCACCATAATCAAGAGAATTGAAGACTCGCCGGCTGACTTTGATCTTTCCAACCCTAAACTAGACGAGCTACGCAGGCGTCGCGTTACCGAAGCGATCATCCTCGCAATGACAGCCGCAATGAACGATGAATCAGGCCCGAAGCAAACTGCGCCAGCCAAGACCTAGAGGGGCATTAGCACTATGCGCCCCACACTATTAGTTCGGTTCCTACTTACCCGGCCCGCGGTGGTGCTGTTGCTCCTACTCACAATGCCCGCGCCTGCTATCTCAGCCCAATCCAAATTACCAACTCCAACCTCACCTCCAAGACAAGACGAACAGGAGATCGATCCTGATGATGTGATCTCCGTCAACACCTCCGAGGTGTTGTTGCCGGTTACTGTCCGCGACAGCAGCGGGTTTCTGGTTAGCAACTTGACGCGGAAAGACTTTCGCGTCTTCGAGGATGGAGTGGAGCAACCGCTTAGCGATCTTAGTCTGCGACAAGTTCCAGTGGACGTTGCTCTAATCGTGGACGCTTCTTCCTCTGTAGCCGGAAACCTTGACGACTTCCGCACGGCCGCGGAGGGCTTTGCTGCGCATCTTGCGGCTGACGATCGCGTCAGCCTTATCCAGTTTGATGATCGCGTTGTTCTGCTTCAGGACTGGACCAGGAGTTTGGTGCAGCTGCGCCGGGCGCTGAAGCGGATTGTGCCGGGCATGTTTACCCGGTTTCACGACGCGATGCTTTTGGCGGCTCGCGATCAGGCGCCCCGTGGGAATGCCCGCCACGCGATCATCGTATTAACCGATGGGATCGACAGCGGACGTGGTACGACGTTCGATGCCGCTTTGCGCGCCGCGCTTCAGTCTCAAACAACAGTCTACGTGGTTAGCAACACGCAGATCGAAAGGGCCCGGAAACAGGAGGAACTCTCGACGTTGCTGTCGGGCTCGGACTCTGCCGTACGATTTAGCCAACTTCGAATTGATGATTTGCGATTAGGACTAGCGGCATTAAGCGAGAGTGAACACAATCTCGAACAGTTAGCCGCGGCAACCGGTGGCCGGCTCTACAAGCCGAC
>JBGPYG010000133.1:0-8656 GCA_041493085.1 Pyrinomonadaceae bacterium
CGCGCAATCCGCCAAAGGCGTTGCCCGGAAACTAATTTGGAGTGCGGCTCGCCTGTATGATCGAATTCGTCGAATTAATCAGCCGCGGATCCACGCGGATAAACGCGAATCTGAAAAGCCAATCAAATGCGCAGTTCCAGCGGAAGACAAGAACGGTATGCGTGAATGCTTAGTTTGATCTGTTTCAGATCCGCATTTATCCGCGTAAATCCGCGGCTACATTTTCAGCCATTGCGGCGTTCGAGGTTGTAGTCGCGTAGGCGGCGATAGAGAGTGGAAGGAGAGATGCCGAGGATCTCGGCGGTCTTGCCGCGATGCCAGCCAGTTTGTTCAAGCGCGGAAAGAATCTGTTGGCGCTCCACGTCACGCAGGGATGTGGGGGATAAACCCGCGCTGGGAGCGAAAGAGCTTGCGCCTGAACTCAGGTCAACGGCAGCACCTGGCTGCGAAGCAGGAGTGGTAAACGCAGTTGCGGGCACTGCAGGCCGCACAACCTCCGGCGGTAATTCGTTAATGGTGATGCGGCCGTTGTTGGACAGAATCACGGCGCGCTCGAGGCAGTTCTTGAGCTGCCTCACATTCCCCGGCCAACTGTATGAGCGCAGTGCAACCAGCGCGGTGTCTTCAAGGAGCGGTGGAGTCGTGCCTCCCACATCATTTAAAAGGTGACGTGCCAGCGGTTCGATGTCTTCAGGCCTTTCACGCAAAGGCGCAAGGTCAATCTGGAAACCGTTGATGCGATAGAGAAGATCGGAACGAAACGATTCGTTGGCAACAACTGACTCAAGATTGCGGTTGGTGGCGGCAACAATACGCACGTTGACCTCAACCTTGCGCACTCCACCCACGCGGAAAAAAGTTCTGGTCTCAATCGCGCGCAAAAGTTTTGCCTGAAGTTGCGCGGGCAGCTCGGTAACTTCATCAAGGAACAGCGTGCCGCCATCGGCGAGTTCAATCAGTCCGAGCTTGCGTCCCTTCGCACCGGAGAACGCGCCCGCCTCGTAACCGAAGAGTTCCGATTCCAGCAACGACTCCTGAAATGCCGCGCAGTTGATATCGATGAACGACCCGTCCGCGCGCGGCGACAATCGATGAATAGCGTGGGCGATAAGTTCTTTACCCGTGCCCGACTCGCCTGTTATCAACACGGACGCCTCCGAAGGAGCGACGCGCTCCACCAGCCTGACCGCCTCCGTCATCGCTGCCGAAACGGAAACGATCTCGGGCAACCCGGATTGCCGTGCCAGTTGTTCGCGCAAGCGCAGATTGTCCACGCGCAAGCGGCGCTTCTCTGCCGCCTGCTTCACGCGCACGTCCAGTTCAGTGATGCTGTAAGGTTTGGTAAGGTAATCGTAGGCGCCAAGCTTCATGGCTTCGACGGCAGTTTCCACCGTCGCCTGCCCCGTCAGCATGATCACTTCCGGCGGATTTGGCCGCTCGTGAACGCGCCGGAGAACTTCCATGCCATCGATCTTTGGCATGTTGATATCGCAAAGCAACACATCGACATTGCTTTCTTCAAGCTTGCGCAACGCAGCTTCACCATCGGGCGCGGCCTGCACACGATAGCCCAGACGCTCCAACTCCTTCTGTAACACCATACGAAGATTTGCTTCGTCCTCGGCGATCAGAATTCGTGCTGGCTTTAGCTCGTTCAAGCCTGAAGTTCTCCGTCGTTATTAATTGCCGGAAGTGAAATTGTGAAAGTAGTGCCGACACCCGGTTTAGATTGCACATCGAGGCTGCCGCCGTGCTCCGTTAAGATACCATAACAAACTGCCAGGCCAAGACCCGTGCCTTTGCCAATCTCTTTAGTTGTGAAGAAGGGCTCAAAAATTCTTGTAATATTTTCCTGGGGAATGCCCGCCCCGGTGTCGCTGACTTCTACCAACACGCTGCTGCCAACTCTTTTACCAGCGATTCTTAGCACGCCGCCGTCCGGCATTGCGTCGATAGCGTTGGTCGCCAGAGCAATCAACGCCTGTTGCAACTGCCCGGCGTCGCCGGAGACGGACGGCAAATCGTCCACCGCTTCGATTTGAAACTCTACGTTGTCGCCGCGCTGCTGATGCGAGAGCAGTCTCACCGCTGAAGCAATGATGTCAGCGAGATCAACGAGCGAGTGTTCGGTTGCACGCGTGCGACTAAAATCCAACAAGCCGTTGGTAATCATCTTGCAGCGAAAGGCCTCGCTGCGAATCAATCCAAGATACTCGCGGAGATCATCAAGCGCCTTTGACTCTTTGAACTCGCCTCCGCTAACCCGCGATTCGAGAGCTTCGGCGCAGGCTGAAATCGTGGCCAGCGGATTGTTTATTTCATGAACGACGCCCGCGGCCAGCCGGCCGATGGCTGCTAGTTTCTCGGCACGAGCGACGGCGCGGTTTGCCTCGATGCGCTCGGTGATGTCCTCGCCGATCGTAATTACATGCGACACTTCGCCGCCTCGTTCAATCCACATCGGAATCTTACTTATCAGCCAATGCTTCATTTCGCCGTTTGCGACGGCGCTTGCATGTTCAACGCGTTGAATTTCGCCACTCTCGAAGACGCTCCGGAATTCGCTTTCAAGCAGCTCGCGTTTCTGCCGAGTCAAGACTGCGAAGATATTCTTTCCCAACACTGAACCACGCGGGATGCCAAGCTCGCCGAGTTCACGGTTGCGGTTCCAGGCAACAATCTCGTAGTTGCGATCGATTGCGTAGAGCGAGAGCGGCAGGCTGTCGATAATTGCCTCGATGAAGCGCCGCTGAGCTTGCACTTCCTCCGTGCGTCGCTCGACTTCGACTGTCAAATTAGCCGAAGCATCGCGCGCCGCCTGGTAAAGACCCGAAATGTGAGCAGCCAGAGCGGCCTGTTGTGCAGCCGCATCAACAAGCCGGCAGACGGTGTCGTCGCAATCTTCACGCTTATCGAAAGCTACAACCAACGCGCCCTTGGTGCGACCTCCAAACCTAAGCGGCGCCGCGTATTCCACCGCGTGCGACTCGTCGCGCAGCAAAAAGTTGCTCCGGTCACTGATAAGTAACGGGACAGCGCTCGACGATGTTGATGAAGCGAGCCAACCCTTCAATCGATCAACTTCGAGCAGGGCAGAATCTTCCGCGCTGCCCTCGCGATCGAATACGCAGGCGGCCCCGCTTTCATCGCCAGGACTTACGAAAGCAGCGCACATAACGGCACTGGTACCTTCGTAGGTTGCTCCAGCGACCCGACGCACCAACTGATCAGGTTCCAGCGTTCGCAGTAGCCCGCGACCCAGGTCAGCCAGGAACCTCAACTCCTGATTACTTCCGATGAGTGCCCATTCCCTCTGCGCCGCTCGCAAATGGGCCGCTGACCGGGAAACGATTTCGGCTGCGGAAGAAGACCTGGCGATATAGTCGTCCGCACCGGCGGCGAAGGCTTCCTGCTTCTCGCTGTCCCGGTCGTCGTCCGCGAGAACAATCACAGGCAGTTTGCTGGTTGCTGGTTGCGCACGTAGAAGCCTGCAAAGCGCCAGTCCATCGACTCCCGGCAATGCCAGGTCAACCAAGACCAGGTCACAAGCTTCTTTCTTGAGTAAGCGCAGCGCTGCCGTTGTGTCCTCGGCGCTCAACGCCCGATAGCCGGCTTCTTCGAAAATACAGCGCAGGTCTTCGCGCGTGTTGATATCGTCGTCAACAACGAGAACGGTTGCACTCTGTTGAGGGTTGGTGGCAGGAGGCATGCTTCAATCCTGGAACGCGTTGGCCGGTCTGGGTGACCGCAAGCCGCGGAACATGCGCGGCGCGTGTTCGGACACCCGAATCCGGAGCACGCATCTCCTAACAACGATTGAAAGCGATGGAGATAGGAAAGTCAAGACTGTTGGCGGCTAGCTGGGAATTGTAGTGGCGCACCTTTGTGTGCGCCCAGGGGAGGACACGCAGGTACGCCCTTACAAACGGACCAGAATTCCTAGTTAACTGAGACTGAAGCGAGGTTGTCGTGCTCAAGTTCCTCGAGGTTATCGGTCTCAATCCCCTCGCGACCTGCCAACTGCTGGACCTTTCTGGAGAGCTTGTCCAGCTTGTGACACGACTTGGCGCGGTACATGGCCCGGTCGGCCGCGACGAGCAGTTGATCCAGAGTTTCGCCGTCGACGCCATACGTCGCGGTGCCGATGCTGATGCCCACACGCGCCGCACCCCTATCGCGAACTTGCAGCGAAAACTCTGAAACCGCGGTCTCAATCCGTCGCCTCAGGTCTTCAACCTGGTCGCCTATGAGTTCCTGAACAATGACAACAAATTCATCGCCCGCGTAACGGGCCAGAAAGTCGTATTCGCGAAGCTGCGTCTGAATGATTCGACCCATTTCGCGCAACATCTTGTCGCCCACTTTATGCCCAAAGGTGTCGTTGACGATTTTAAAATCATCCAGGTCAAGCATAACCACCTGAAACGGTCGCGCGTTGCGACGCGCTCGTGAAGCTTCCTCATCAAAACGCAAAGCCATATAGCGCGCGTTAGGCAAGCCGGTCAGCGGATCGGTGAGCGCATTCGATTCTGCCTGCGCATGCTGCGTTGCATTGGACAAGGCGTCCGAAGCTAACCTGGTAACCGTTTCCAACAGACGCATGTGGTCATCTGTGTATTGCTCCAGTTCCGTTGAATAAACAGACAGCGCGCCCAACAACATGTCGTCTTTGACCAACGGCAGCGAGGCCATCGAGCGGTATTCGCGTTCAATCTCAAGGCCGGCGAAATCCAGACTCGGGTGAAGTTGATTTATGGGGCTGCGGTTAGCCAGCGCAAATCCAGTCACACCCTCGCCAGGCACTACCCATCTGTTAGCCAGGATCTGAGCGTTCCGTCCCGCGACGTGCGCCGGTGTGGCGTAGCCTTTTGCTTCGTCGTAGAGGTAAACCACGCAAGTATCAAAGGGCACCACGTGTCCGACCTTGTCCACCAGAACTTCCACCGTGTTGTGCACGTCCAGAGAGGAGCCGAAGGTGCGCGCTATTTCATATAGGGCATAAACCTCCTGGTGCGCGCTCTTGATCTGGTCGTAAGCCATGTATGCGCCGCGCTCCCGGGTCTGGGCCATATCCACTTTGGTTAAAGCAACAGGTTCGCGCACTTCGTTTGGCGGCAATTGTTGTGGCAGACCAACCGCGGCGATTTGCGACTCAAACCGCGGCAAGTGTTGAATGAACAACTCCACTAGGTTGGGATCGAAATGGTTACCTGAACCACGTAACAGAAACGCGATCGCTTCGTCGCGCGTCATGCCGCGACGGAAAGGACGATCCTCTCTAACTGAATCAAAGCAATCGACAACCGAAATGATGCGCGCTGTCATCGGTATTTGTTCCGCCTTGAGTCCGTCTGGATAGCCGAGCCCGTCCCATTGTTCATGATGGTGACGCACGATGGGCGTTACGGGATACGGGAAATCAACGCGGCTAAGAATCTGCGCGCCGACGGTAGTGTGGACTTTCATTTTTTCAAACTCGGCGGGGGTCAAGCGGCCGGGTTTGTTGATGATGTGCGCGGGCACGGCGAGCTTCCCGATATCGTGAAGCAGCGCTCCGGCCTTCAACGCGGCAATTTCAAGCTGCGAAAGTCCCAGTGCCTCGCCTAGCCCGGCGGCGTAGATTTGTACGCGACGCACGTGACAATGCGTGGTTTGATCCTTGGCGTCAATCGCAGTTGCCAACGCTTCGGCAGTGGCGAAGTGTATGCGGCTGAGTTCTTCAGTCTCGCGCGTTTTAGCGCTCAGACGAGACCAGGCAAGGTAAACCAATTGCGCGCCGACAAATATCGTGATGCTCAACAGGGCGACCGAGAACGCTTGATGAATTGCCCAGGCAGCGATGAAGGCGCCGCCGGCCAGAATGAAAAGCCGGTAACGCTTCCCAAGCGGGGTGTAACCAGTCGCTTCGAGCAGGTTCATTCACGCTCCTCAAGTCACTGCGGCGGTTTACAAAAACGTAAATAGACCCTCAATTCCCTTTTCCACGCAGCCCGACCGGTTGATCGCCGGTCAGTTTTGCGGCCGGAAGCAAAGCTGGGAGCAAATCAGCCTTACTTCCGACCATTGTGCGGGGCAAGCGGGCAAGCTCTCGGCTTGCCTTGCTGGGTGAGAGTCCTGTCAAAATCGCGTGGCAGTCACTTTCTGTCCACCCGATCTTAGAAATTAGCGGCTCGGGCTCCGTGCGGAGAGCCCGTGAAGCCTCAAGGACTTCTCAGCCGCGCCATTCCTTTTTCAATTGTCGTGCCGCGCGCGCGCGAGATGGCGTGATTAACGAGATGCTTGTGTTATTGAGGATTTTGGGAAACTGTTTATGTGCGACCTATGCAATCGCCGGACGCGAAATCATTCTGACAGGTCACATTGGAAACTTCAGTCAAACTGCTCAACCGTGAAGTTGACAAACGTTCGCGTGAGCGGGCACCCTTCGTCTTTACGTCAAAAACTGTGAGCATTCGCGAGTGATTGCAGTATCGCTTTGCATACTCATCACTCGTTACTCATCACTTTCCTGAGACAACTACAGTGGCAGATTCCAGCACACCTTTAGAAACGACCCGACCCGCGGGTTACATCGAACTGCTTCGAGGTAATCGTAGTTTTCGCCAGGTCTGGCTTGGCCAAGTCGTGAGCCAAATGGGCGATTGGTTTGACACGATTGCCCTCTACACGATAATCCTCAATCTGACGGGATCGGGCCGCGCTATCGGTCTCCTGATGGTCGCTCGCTTCGTGCCGAGTTTTGTATTCGGTTCGCTCTCCGGAGTCGTTGCGGATCGATTTAGTCGCCGCTCGATCATGATCGTTTCCGACCTGCTGCGCGCGGTTGTAGTCCTGGGATTTCTATTTGTTCGCCGGGCCGATCAGTTGTGGCTTGTCTACTTCCTCACGGTGCTCCAACTGGGCCTTTCCACCTTTTTCGAGCCGGCCAAGACCGCGGTTATTCCATCGATAGTTTCTGACCGCGAGTTGGTTGCTGCAAACGCGATCTCTTCCGTGACCTGGTCCGCGATGCTGACTATTGGCGCGGCGATCGGCGGCGTAGTCACAGGATGGTTTGGCACTGACGTCGCCTTCATTCTTGATGCGCTGACGTATCTTCTTTCGGCGGCGCTGATCGCAAGCGTGCGCTTCCCCAAACGCCCGACTCGCGAGAAGAGCAAGCTCACCATCAGCCGCGCCCTGGGCATTACCGAGACGATCGAAGGAGCGCGCTATGTAAAACACCGGCCTCGTGTGCTGGCTCTGCTGCTGGTGAAACCGGCCTGGGGATTGGGCGGCGGAATCCTGACGCTGCTGGCAGTCTTTGGCGAAAAGATTTTTCCCGTGGGCAAGAGTGCAGCAACAGGCATCGGTGTTCTTTTTGCTGCGCGTGGTATCGGCACGGCCGTCGGACCAATTGTGGCTCGGCGGATTTCCGGCGAAGGGAAGAAACGCATGCAGGTTTCGATCGGCATCGCGTTTCTTATTGGCGGTGCGTTCTATATGGCGTTCGGTGTGGCGACCAGTTTTGTTGTGGCGCTCATCGTCCTGGGGCTGGCGCATACAGGAGGCAGCATTCTTTGGGTCTTTTCCACTGTGCTGCTGCAGCGCGGCGTCGAGGACAACTTTCGCGGCCGCGTCTTTGCCGCGGAGTTGGCATTACTTACACTGACGATGGCGCTTTCAAACTATGCTACAGGCGAACTGCTCGATCGTTTTGGGCTATCAGCTCGCGCGGTCGCCGTCGGGATCGGCGCGTTCTTCCTGGTTCCGGGCGTTGCCTGGTTTGCCACGCGAAGATGGTGGGACAAGGATCAGAAGGAGCGAAAGGGATCTTAGATTCGATTTCTCTGTGTAACAAACTGAAAACATCTTGTTTTCTTTGCAAGATTTTGTTGTCATTGGAGTGAACATAACTCGATTTTGGGCCTTCAACGAGCTTGCGGAGCAGGCGGAAGACAAATCATTGAACTTTCGGTTTAGGAGAAGACATGGAACCGACAATTGAACAAGATGCGAATGTGGAGCGCCCCCGGGAAGTTACGAGAGGAGTCCAATTCCTTACCTCTTCGTTGGCGATTGGATTGTTAAAGTCCTTATTCAATCTGGCGCAGAGTACATCCGGCATTCCAATGATTTTTGCGTCGCTCATAGTTATCGCAGTTTTCGGTATTGGTTTCGTTTTGATTTGGAGAATATCGGCATTGAGGTGGATGAAGATCCTCAACCCAGTGTTACTCACATCATCTGCGGCTCTCGCAGCGGTTGCGTTGATGGATTTAATTTCAGCCAAGTACGTGGCCGCTCTAGCCTTTGCCATAGCTTCTGTCTTGGCTTATGCCGTCTATAAGCGAAGAAACTGGGCGCGAATTATCGTGCTGGTATTAATTCTCTTTGGGCTTCCCTTCGCGATCCCAGCCAATCTGCTAGAGGTAAGAAGAAATGTTTTGTCTGGAACGATTAGCATCATCGTAACGATCTTGCAGCTGATTGGAACCTATCTGCTCTTCACGAGAAACTCTAATCGGTGGTTTAAAACGCGCAAATGACTGTCACGATCGGAGTAATGGGTTCAGCCGGCGATGTCTCTGCAGCACGTGACAAGGAAGCGCTCGCGGAGAAAGCCAACGCTCTGGCTCAGGCTGTTGCCGCGCGCAAGCTGTTGCTCCTGACTGGA
>JBGPYG010000380.1:0-3882 GCA_041493085.1 Pyrinomonadaceae bacterium
CCCCACACCCAACGCGGCCTGTTCATCAATCTGTTTTTTCGCGGCGTACTCGCGCACGTCCTGCGTTATCTTCATGGAGCAGAAGTGCGGGCCACACATGGAACAGAAGTGGGCGAGCTTCGCGCCTTCCTGCGGCAGGGTTTCGTCGTGGTATTCGCGCGCGACTTCCGGATCGAGCGAGAGGTTGAATTGATCTTCCCAACGGAATTCAAACCGAGACTTGGAGAGCGCGTTATCGCGATACTGAGCGCCGGGGTGGCCTTTAGCGAGGTCGGCGGCGTGGGCGGCGATCTTGTAAGCGATGACGCCGTCTTTCACGTCTTTCTTATTGGGCAGGCCGAGGTGTTCTTTCGGTGTCACGTAACAGAGCATTGCCGTTCCGTACCAGCCAATCATCGCCGCGCCGATTGCGGACGTGATGTGATCGTAGCCGGGTGCGATGTCGGTCGTCAGCGGGCCGAGTGTATAGAACGGCGCTTCGTGACAAGTTTCGAGCTGCCTGTCCATGTTCTCTTTGATCAAATGCATGGGAACATGACCCGGCCCTTCGATCATCACCTGGCAGTCATACTCCCAGGCAATCTTTGTTAGCTCACCGAGCGTTTCCAGTTCCGCAAACTGCGCCTCGTCGTTGGCGTCGGCAATTGAGCCGGGACGCAGACCGTCGCCAAGCGAAAAGGAAACGTCGTAAGCAGCCATGATCTCGCAGATCTCACGGAAGCGCGTGTAGAGAAAACTTTCTTCATGATGCGCGAGACACCACTTTGCTAATATTGAACCTCCTCTACTCACAATGCCGGTTGTGCGTTTTGCCGTCAGCGGAATGTAAGGCAAGCGCACGCCAGCGTGAATCGTAAAATAATCGACGCCCTGCTCGGCTTGTTCGATCAGAGTGTCGCAGAAGATCTCCCAGGTCAGGTCCTCCGCTTTGCCGCCAACTTTTTCCAGCGCCTGATAGATAGGCACGGTGCCAATGGGCACGGGCGAGTTGCGAATGATCCATTCGCGCGTGGCGTGAATGTTCTTACCCGTCGATAGATCCATGACGGTATCCGAGCCACATCTAATAGCCCAGCGCATCTTTTCGACTTCATCGTCGATGGATGACAAGACCGCGGAGTTGCCGATGTTGGCGTTGATCTTCACGAGGAAGTTGCGGCCGATGATCATCGGCTCGCTTTCAGGGTGGTTGATGTTTGCCGGAATGATGGCACGGCCACGGGCGACTTCGTCACGAACGAATTCAGGAGTGACGTATTCGGGAATCGCAGCGCCGAATGATTGGCCGCGGTGTTGGTGGAGGAGAGAATCGCGGGGGGCCTCTTCCCCACCGTTGCGGGCGGGGCGCCCGCGGTCCCAGTGTTCGCGATCCTCGTTCTCTCGATCTAAATGGCGACCGAGGTTCTCGCGGATGGCGATGAACTCCATCTCGGGCGTGATGATGCCCTGGCGGGCGTAGTGCATTTGGGTCACGCAAGCTCCGGGCCTGGCGCGCAGCGGCGTGCGGCGGAGCGTGGGAAAATCTTCCAGGCGATATGGGCCGGCAACAGCCTTTTCTTTTTGGCGCGCCTGGTTGGCTGCGTCAAACGTCAGGTAGCCGTCGTCGATCGGTTGCAGCTCGCGGCCCGCGTATTCCTCCACATCGCCGCGCGCGAAAATCCAAGAACCCCGTAACGAAGGAAGGCCCTGACCTACATCACCACTGACAGCGGGGTCTCCCCATGGCCCGCTCGTGTCGTAAACGCGCACCGGCGGATTCTCTTCCAAAGTGTTATTGAAACTACGCGTCTGGTTTTGCGAGATCTCGCGAAATGGAACGCGCACGCCGGGCCGTTTGCCGTCGATGTAGATGCGACGCGAATTGGGAACTTGATTCTCTTCGATCCTCGTTGGTTTGATTGTGGCGCTCATTTGATTGTTCCTTCCTAGGATTTCTGTCGCCCGCTCGCGGGCTTACTTCTCTTAGGGCTGCTGATCCCCGGGCTCCGCTTCGCTCCACCCGGGGCTATATTCTGCCGTCGGCTTAGCCGACTCGTTGCGTGATTCGATCCACGATGTCGAAACCGAGAGGACTGCCGTCTCTCCCGTTTTGGATTGCGGAATCAAAGACCAAAGTACAAAGACCCCAAACCAAACAAAAAAAACCGCTCCACCCTGATCAAAGGGATGGAACGGTCATCGGATAACTGTTTCTCCCTTCGACGGTGCTAACCGTATCAGGTTCAAGGGGTCTCACGCGAAGTGACTCTCAGCCGCGCATCTCTTTAAAGGGCGCGGCTCCCCCGAAAGCTGTCTGAATTGTCAAATCCGAGTCACGATTCTAAATCTGTTCGGCAGCGCGTGCAATGGCGCGACTGCCATGCAACAATCACGATTCCCCCATCAAGGCTAAGACGCGGCATTAACTGAAACTGAAAGGACAACAAAATGGCGGTAGCAGAAGGCAAACGATTTGTAGATTTTAACTTGCAGAACCAGGACGGCAAGACTGTTACGCTCGCAGACTTCGCGGGCAAGTGGCTTGTGGTTTACGTTTACCCGAAAGACGATACGCCGGGTTGCACGATACAGGGGAAATCGTTTACGGCAACGAAGCAGGAGTTTGACGAAGCGGGTATCGCGGTGGTGGGCGTCAGCGCAGACGACGTAGCTTCGCACAAGGACTTCTGCAACAAGTTCTCATTCACGATCGACCTGCTGGCCGATCCGAAACAGGAGCTATTGCAAGCGGCGGGCGTTGGCCAAAGCGAATACAAGGGCACGATGTACTGGGACCGCACTTCCTTTGTCATCGATCCCCAAGGCGTCCTGCGCAAGACTTACGAGAAGGTGAACCCCGAAGGGCACGAACGCGTGCTGCTGGACGATATCAAAGCGATGCAGTCGAAGGTTAAACCCGCTATGGCTGGTTGAGCGCTCTATTTGAGGATCAACGGGGGTTCCAGTCCGACTGGAGCCCTTAGTATTTCTTTTCGTTGGGAACTTCCTGGATCAGCCACCAATAAAGCTCATCGAACGCGAGGGCGTGACAAACTGCGGCTCGTTGATGTAGTGGCGCGGCTCTTTCTTCATCACGACGCTTGCAATGTAAGCGACGATTTCCGATCTGGTCGCACCAAGGCGAACCACATCGCGCAGCGAGTGTTCGACTGTGGAGAAGAGGCAGGTGCGAATCTGGCCGTCGGCGGTGAGCCGGATGCGCGAGCAGGCTCCGCAGAAGGGTTCTGTTACCGGCGCGATAATGCCGATTTCTCCAGGCGCGCCGTCGGCAAAACGGTAACGTGAAGAAGTTTCCGAACCACGATCGATGTCAATCGGGATTAAGGGAAACTTTTCGTTAATGCGGTTCCGAATCTCGCGCCCGGAAACCACATCGGCGCGCGACCAATCGTGGCCTGAGTCCAAAGGCATAAACTCGATGAAGCGCATCTTCACGTCGTGTTCGCGGGCAAAGGCGGCAAAGTCGGCGACCTCATCTTCGTTATGGCCGCGCACGATGACAGCGTTGATCTTGATCGGCTCCAGACCTGATTGTTTCGCCGCCCCGATTCCCGCCAGCACGCGATCGAGCACATCGACGCCCGTCATCTGTTTGAAGGTGTCGCGCTTCAAACTATCGACGCTAATCGTGACGCGATCCAGTCCCGCGTCTTTCAAACCCTGGGCCCGGTCGGGCAGGAAGTAGCCATTTGTAGTCATGGCCAAATCCTGAAGGCCCACATGTTCGACAAACTTCAGTTTGTCGTTAGTCGGCGTATGAATACTCTGTTGTGAACCACCGACAAACTGAAGTTTGTCGGAAACTGCTTCGCGAGACGATTTTAGTTTGGAGAGTTTTTCAATGATGGTTTCGATGTCGCGCCGCATCATCGGCTCGCCGCC
>JBGPYG010000099.1:0-10166 GCA_041493085.1 Pyrinomonadaceae bacterium
TGAAGATCATCTGGCTGCGGGAGACACGTTGCGCGAGGCGCTGTTGCGATCCGGACGCCGGCGCTTCCGTCCTGTGTTGATGACCTCGCTCGCTGCTATGCTGGGGATGCTTCCGCTGGCTCTCGCGCTCGGATCAGGGGCCGAGTTGCTGCAGCCACTCGCGATTGCCGTCATTGGCGGCCTGGCCGTCGCACTTTTGCTTTCGCTTGTTGTAACGCCAACCGTTTATGCGATGTTAAGTCGCGAACGCCCGAGCTAGAGACACTGGAATTGAGCCGCCGGCCAGCAGCTCTGTGAGCGTTGGTTCTTTTTGAATTTTCCTGAGGAGGGCTCTAATGAAATCACCCGCATTGCGTCGTTTGGTCATCAATACCTTCATCTGCTTTGGATTGCTGCTTTCATTGTTCGCAGTTGTTCATGCGCAACCCTCGCCCGGATACCACCTTTTGAAAAAGTTTATCCTGGGCGGTGAGGGCGGTTGGGATTTGCTCGCCTTTGACAGTAAGGCCAATCGGCTTTACATCTCCCGCGGGACCCATGTGATGGTCGTTGATCCCGACTCAGGTGCCATAGTCGGCGACATTCCAAACACTCCGAGAGTGCACGGTATTGCACTGGCGCCGGAGTTTGGCAAGGGCTTTACGACCAACGGCGGCGACGCAACAGTCACTATTTTTGATTTGAAGACTCTCAAAACCCTGGGCCAGGTGAAGGTCGGACAAAATCCTGACGCGATCGTCTATGATCCAACAAGCAAACGCATCTTCGTTTTCAATGGTAACAGCAAAGACACGACTGCCATCGACGCCAGGACTGGAACTGTGGCAGGAACACTCGCGCTGGGCGGAAAACCTGAGCTGGGCGTCGCTGATGAGCGCGGAAAGATTTTCGTCAACCTCGAAGATAAAAGCGCGGTAGTAGAGTTTGATTCTCGCAAACTTGCGGTCGAAGCGACGTGGCCGTTGGCGCCCGGCGAAGAACCCACGGGAATCGCGATGGATAGAAAACACCGGCGCTTATTCGTCACCTGTTCCAACAAGCTGATGGCGGTCATAAATGCTGACAACGGAAAGCTGGTAACGACAGTACCGATTGGCAGCGGTGTCGATGGCGCAGCGTTCGATTCGGAACGGCAACTGGCTTTCAGTTCAAATGGCGAGGGCACGCTGACGGTGGTGCATGAGGATTCACCGGAGAAGTTTAGCGTCCTGGAAAATGCTGCAACTCAGAGAGGCGCGCGCACGATCGAACTGGATGGAAAGGCGCACCGGGTGTTTCTGGTAACAGCAGAATTCGGACCGACGCCAGCACCGACTGCGGACCGCCCGCGCCCCCGCCCGCCAATGATTCCAGGCTCGTTCACACTGCTTGTCTTCGGCAGGTAGTTGATTGTCCGGCAAACCTTCAGTTTGCCGTTGGCCATCAGAAGTAGGCGTCGTGTGCAAGCGAGCGACAAACTGAAGTTTGTCGGACAGGGTTCACTTAACCGCCCCCGCGCTGCTACCGTCGATAAACGGGCGCATCTCGCCGACAAATTTGTCGCTATTCACAATGCTCTTCAGCACAATATTGATGGCTTCTTCGGGGAAGCCTGATTCCAGCGTAAAGGTGTAACCGGTGAAAATATCGCCGGCTTCATCCGCGCCCCAAAAGAGAAAGGCGCGATCGCTTAAGCGCAACAACAGCCGCATGAGCGCGGCGCGGTCCCGGGCGCGGTCGACATTGATGTAGCCTTTGTTGTAATGCGGGTAGATGCGGAAGCCGATGGTCTCTTTGAGGGTCACGCTGATGACGATTTCAAAGCTGTCCGCGTTAACCAGGCCCGTTCGGAGCATTCCGACATAGTTGTACGGTTGCTTTTGGCTTTGGCTGAAAGTGATGTTGACGCCCGGACCGGATTTCTCCAGTAATTGTGCCAGCCGCTCTCTCGTTCGGTTGCGAACAGCCTCATCGTCCTGCTGGCCATAAGCCGCCGCGGACATGCAGGTTGTGATGAGCGTGAATAGAACGATTGCTAATGTTCGTCTCATGGGGGTTTCCTTAGCTGATAGTCTTGCTGTCTGACAGAAAACTTCTAAGTGAAATCTCAGTTGAAGTCAATCTTTAGAAACATCTTTAGAAATAGTGTTGGTGAGTTTCATCAAACGAAACAAGGGATAACTGACCGCCAGCAGGGCGAGTGCGTAGAGGCTATAACGCGTGCCGCCTGCCAGGTCCGCGGCGATTGCGCCAACCAGGAACACAACCGAGCCGATTAGCGCCAGGGCGGTGGTCCAGGGATAGCCCCAGGCGCGATAGGGTCGGTCTTTTTCCGGCTCGCGCCGGCGCAGCACAAAGACGGAAATAAAGGATAGCGTGTAGTTTGCCACAAAGAAAAAGGCCAACGCCGAAATGACTATCTCAAACTTTTCCCCAAAAACAATAAAGAGCACGGCCACAACCACGCTCATCGCTAAAGCAACAATGGGAGTGCCACCTTTGTTAACCGCCGCCGCTTGCTTCGCGAACAAACCATCACGGCTGATCGCAAACAAGACTCGCGTGGACATCAGGTGATAGGCATTGATCGCGCTGAGCATCGAAATGATGGTCAAAGACCGAAAAATGGTGTCGCCATGGCGGCCGAAAATCACCTGAGCGGCGGCGCCGGCGGCGAAGTCCTGGCCGGCTATCTTCGTGATCGGAAGAACATAGAGTAGGGCCACATTAACGAGAAGATAGATAGCTATGATCAAGAGCACGCCGCCAATCATTGCACGCGGAATGTCGCGGCCAGGGTTTGTGACTTCTTCAGAAAAGTAAACCACGCCGTTCCAGCCGTCGTAGGTGTAGATAACGGATTGCAGCGATAGCACCAGAGCGGCGCCTAAAGCAAAGCCCGTGGGCATCGGCAACCCCGCGGTAGTTGTGAACGAACCCTGTCCACCAAAAATAAAAGCTGCCGCGATGAGCAACAGGAACGCAAGAGCCTTCAGCAAACTCGTGGAGTTCTGAACCGCGCTGCCCCAAACGATCCCGCGCCATTGTAAGGCGGCAAACACGATGGCTATCGTTGCCGCGATGACCACAGCTTTCCCTTTCAGTCCAGGAAAAAGTGCCCCGGCAAACTCGCCGATAACCAGGGACACGGCCGCGGCCGAACCGCACGTCGAAAGCCAATCGCTCCAACCAACAATGAAGCCGGCATATTCGCCCAGCGCGTAGCGCGCAAACACGTATTGCCCGCCGGAGCGCGGAATCATTGCGCCGAGTTCCGCGAGAGAGATGGCGCCGAGCAGAGCGTAGACACCACCGAGAAGCCACACACCGAGAAAGAGCCAGGGATGCGGTAACTGGAGAGCGATGGTGCCTGGTGCGCGAAAGATTCCCGCGCCGATCGTGTTGCCGACGATTACGGCGAGTCCAAAGCCCACTCCGAGCACGCGCAAGAGGCGGCCCCGACGTTCGTGTTTAGAGATGGTTGCTGGTGTGGATTGCAAAAGACTTAGCCTCGAATGCCATTCTTCAGGTCCGCGTACAGCAGCCGATGAAATAGATGTTCGCCTGCTTCTCTTCTAACCGAAAGCCGCCCGGCTGTATAAGCTCGCGAACCTAAACCTCGCTGCACTGACTTGCAGATGGAGACATCTTCATCCTGGATGCGCTGACCCACCTCAATGCTCTGGCGATTGGATTCGCGCGCCGCAGCGGAGATGTCGGGAAAGTAAAAATCAAAAATCACTTCGGTCTTTTGGACTCCACGGGGTATAACCAGATTTGTATCCATCGCGCCCTGGTACCAGTTGATCATGAAGTTTGGATAGATCCAATAGTAAAGGGCCCGATCACCTTTACGCACTGCGCCGGTCTCGGGCTCGGCGCCGGTGCTGACAATCGGGCTCGACTGCAAACAGAATCGGTCGCCGTTTTCGATCGAGTAGTTACTGTAATCGAGAACGCTATCGAGGCCTTTGTGCAGATGCGGCACATGGTAGCCGCCGTCGAGGTAATTATCGACAAAAACTTTCCAGTTACAGTCGAAGCTGTAGTGGTGCCGTTCCAGCCAATGAAGGTTTGCAAACTCCAGGGCGCGGATTTGATCGACCAAGTCGGCGCCGAGAAAACTCTCCAGCGTGTCGTTACCTTCGACACGGACGAACACCCATCGCTCCCAAACACCCACCTCAACCGGTAGCAGACCATTGGCCGAGCGATCAAAGTTACAGACACCTGAGAAATCGGGTGTGCCTTTCAGTTCACCTTCGAGCGAGTAGGTCCAACCGTGATATGGACAACGAAGTTGGCTGGCAGTGCCCTCCGGCTCAGTCACGACCGCTGCGGCATGATGACGGCAAACGTTGAAGAAGCTCCGCAGCAGATCATCGCTGCCACGCACCACGACGATAGGTTCCCCCGCAATCTCGCTGGTGACGTATTGTCCGGGTTTGCTTAACTGATCGAGTCGACAAACCATCTGCCACGAACCCGCGAAGACGGTTCGCATTTCCAGATCATAAACACGTTCGTCCGTGTACCACGGCGCCGGAATGGTTAGCGCACGATCGAGTGTCGCGCCTGGGTTGTACCTGTCGATGATGTCGCGGAGAGATGCAGTCACCGTAGACTCGGATGTTTTAGGTCTCGCGGCTTCGCCGCCTGATGTGCGGTGGCGGCTCTGCCCCACCGTAACGATTGGTATTATTAACGGGGCTGCGCCCCCAAAAAAGGGGCGTAGCCCTCGAAGAAAATTGGGCACATGCGGTGGGGCAGAGCCGCCACCGCACATCGGGCGGCAGAGCCGCGTTTCTTACTCAAACAACAGGCGTCGCTGTCTTTCTTTTTGGATTGAAGAAAGGCGTCTTAACCACCGTGGCCCGCACGCGATGACGTTTAGCTTCAACCGTGACTTCAAACTGGAGTTGGGTGCCCGGGCGTATGTATGCGCTTTTCACAGTTGCCAGCGCGATCATCTTCTTCAAAGTCGGTGACCAGGTGCTCGAAGTTGCTTTGCCGACATGTGTCCCATCTTTGAAGACCGGCACGGCCACCCGGGAAGCAATCGCAGAGACTGCCGGCGGCAAGCCCACGTCTTCGTAAAGCCGTTCAACTTCCGGCCAGTCGATTTCGAGTCCGACAATCTGTCGTGCGCTCCCAAGCTTCTCCTCACTGATCAAAGCCGATTGACCGATGAAGCGATTCTTGTCTTTATGCACGAGTCGCCCCAGTCCCATTTCGAAGGGCGAATATTTTTGTTCGTCAATCAGCGCTTTCTTGCTGCTGTTAAAGTCGACATCGATGAGCAGCAAGCCTGCCTCGATACGAGATACATCAAGCGCCAGCATGCCGGCGGGATGAATATCGAAAGCTCGTCCCGCATCCATCAAAGCGTCCCACACCTTCACCGCCTGCTCCGCTGCGATCCAGATTTCGTAACCAAGGTCTCCGGTGTAGCCAGTGCGCGAGATTTCGACCGGGATGCCGGCGATCGTTCCAGTTGTAACTCGGAAGTATTTTAGATTTTCGACGTTGGCATCTTTGACTAAACTCTTCAACAGACGACCGGAGGTCGGACCTTGTAGCGCAAGCGCAGCAACGCTCTCGGAAATGTCTTCGATGTTCACGTCCATTCCCGTTGCATTTTGGGTGAACCAACGCAGGCTCGGATCGGCCGCGGTCCAGCGATAAGTGTTCTCCGCCAGGCGCGAAACCGTGCCGTCGTCGATCACCTTGCCATGCTCGTCGCACCAGGGCGTGTAGATAACCTGGCCCACCGACACTTTACGCATATCGCGCGTGATGATGCGATCGACGAGGCGCGTTGCGTCTGTGCCACCAACCCGGTATTTGAAGAGCGGCGAGATATCGATCAGCGCCGCCGCGTTACGAATCGCGTTGTACTCGTGCTCATGATGCGGTTCGTAAGAACTGACCGCGTAGTAACCAGACCACTCGCGATAGTTCAAGCTTTCGCAAAGTTGAAAAGTTCTCTCGTGAAATGCGGTTCCGACGGGCATGCGCTACCTCAAAGGCGTGATTGTCAGGGCGAGCGATTATAAGTATGCTTGACGCACTTCAGCAAACTGTATTACCGAACAACGCATGAGTAACAACTATGACGTCATCGTCATTGGTGGCGGACACAACGGACTGGTGAACGCCGCTTATCTCGCGCGTGCTGGCAAACGTGTGTTGGTGCTAGAGCGCCGCCACGTGCTTGGCGGCGCGGCTGTTACCGAGGAAGTCTTTCCCGGCTTCAAGTTCTCCGTTTGTTCCTACGTCGTTTCGTTGCTACGGCCGGAAATTATTCGTGAGCTTGATCTATCGCGACACGGATTAGAGATTCTTCCGCTGGACGGCACGTTCACCCCCATGCCGAACGGCGACTACCTCTGGCGCGTAAACGATCACGCAAAAACGCGCCGCGAGATTGCCCGCCACTCAAAGCTCGATGCCGAAGCTTATGACGAATACGGCAAGGCGATGCTCGAGATGGCCCGCTTCGTGAAGCCGATCATGAGCATGACGCCTCCCGATCCGACATCGCTGAATCCGAGGGGTCTAAAGGATCTCTATTTTCTGGGGCGCAGGTTTCAAAATCTGCCCGCGGAAGACAAGTATAACCAGGTACAGTTGATGACGATGAGCGCGGTCGACTTTCTCGATCAGTGGTTCGAAACGGACGTGCTCAAGGCCACGATGTCGGCGTCGGGAATCATTGGCACGTTTCTGGGTGTTCGTTCACCGGGCACGGCTTACGTCCTGCTGCATCACTACATGGGCGAGATTGACGGCGCCTTTCGCTCGTGGGGATTGTCGCGCGGCGGCACTGGCGCGATTTCAAACGCGATAGCAGACGCGGCGCGCGAGGCGGGGGCGGAGATTCGCACCAGTTGCCCGATTGAGAAGATCATCCTCAAGAACGGACAAGCGAAAGGCGTCGTACTCAAAAACGGTGACGAGATCTACGCTGACGTTATTTCATCGAGCGTCGATCCGCGTTTGACGTTTATGAAAATGGTTGGCGAGGAACATTTGCCTGATGATTTTGCCGGCGATTTGAAGCGCTACAAATATCGCGGCTCTTCGGGAAAGGTGAATCTGGCGCTTGATGGTTTGCCGAGTCTCAAATCCCTGCCGGGGGCGGGCCCGCATCTGCGCGGCGCGATCTCCATTTCGCCGAGCGTCGCTTACATGGAACGAGCGTACGACGAGGCCAAGTATGGCCGCTTCTCACGCCGGCCTTATATCGACGTTGTGATTCCCAGTTTGACCGACCCTTCAGTCGCGCCGCCGGGTAAGCATGTGATGTCGTGCTTTGTGCAGTACGCGCCTTACAACTTGAAAGAAGGAACGTGGGATGAGAAGCGCGAAGAGTTTGGCGATACGGTGATTGATACGATTGCTGAACACGCACCGAACATCAAAGACCTGATTTTGCACCGTCAGGTTTTGACTCCGCTGGATATTGAACGCGATTTTGGTTTGTCCGAAGGCAACATTTTCCAGGGTGAGCTGACTCTCGAACAGCTTTTCTTTCTGCGACCGGCCCCGGGCTGGGCGCAATACCGCACGCCAATTCGCAATCTCTACATGTGCGGTTCGGCGACGCATCCGGGCGGCGGCATCATGGGCGCACCAGGTCGCAACGCGGCGATGCAAATGCTGAAGGATAAGAAATGAAAAATTAGCCGCGAATCTACGCGGATGAACGCGGATCAGAACAAATACGGTAAACGATTTGAGTAAAAGCTCTTTCAGATCCTTTTTTATCCGCGTTAATCCGCGGCCAAATATGCTTTGAGTTAGCTGACAAGCCAGGATGGCAGAGTACGACATCATCATCATCGGCGGCGGCCATAACGGGCTGGTCGCAGCTTGCTATCTGGCCAAGGCTGGATTGAAAACGCTGGTGCTCGAACGGCGCGAGATTGTCGGTGGCTCTGCCGTCACCGAAGAGATCCATCCTGGCTTTCGTTGCTCGACCCTGGCCCACTCCTCGGCCCCCTTCTTCCCCAAAATCATAAAAGACCTCCAACTCACGCGACACGGACTCGAGTTCATCAATCCCGACGTGCGGGTACTCGCGCTCGCTCCCACTGGCCGTTCGATCTGCATCCACAACGATACGGCGAGGACAGTTAGTGAAATAGAAAAACTTTCTGCCCGGGACGCGAAGAGCTATCCGGAATTCGAGCGAAGCTTCTCACGCATCGGCAAAATGCTGGCACCGTTGCTGACAATGACGCCACCCTCAATTGAAAAACCAGCCGTCGGCGAGATATGGAACCTGGGCAAACTAGGCCGGTCGTTTCGCGGCCTCGGCAAGAAGGACGCTTATCGCTTGCTGCGTTGGGGGCCAATGGCGGTTGCCGATCTAGTGGCGGAATGGTTTGAAACGGAGTTGTTGCGCGCGACGATCGCAGCGCGCGGAATCTTTGGCGCGTTTGCCGGGCCCTGGTCGGCGGGCACAAGCACGGGTCTACTTTGGCAGGCAGCAATGGACGGCCACGCTGTTAGTCCATCTGCATTTGTTAGTGGCGGCATGGGCGCGCTCACTGAAGCGCTTGCCGGCGCGGCACAAGCTGCTGGCGTCGAATTCAGGACCGGGACAGAGGTTGCAAGAATCGAGGCAACTGAAGAGAGAGCCTCCAAAGTTGTACTCAAAACTGGCGAAGAGATCTCGGCACGCGCGGTTGTTTCCAATGCCGACCCGCGCACGACGTTTCTGAAGTTGGTCGATCCCGTTTATCTCGATCCGAATTTTCTTTTGAAGATTCAAAACTATCGAGCGGCGGGGGTTTCCGCGAAGATTAATCTGGCGCTTTCGGGGCTGCCATCTTTCACGGGAGTCGATGGTGAGGCAGAGGCACAAGCGAAACTTTCCGGGCGGATTCATATCGGCCCGGACATTGATTATCTCGAGCGCGCTTTCGACGCGGCGAAGTATGGCGACTACTCCCCTGCGCCTTACATGGATATCACGATACCTTCTCTGGTCGACCCGGCTCTGGCGCCAGCCGGCGCACATGTGATGTCGGTGTATGTGCAGTATGCGCCCTACAAACTGAAGGACGGCAACTGGAACTCGCGGCGCGAAGAGTTTGCCGATACAGTTGTGAATACGTTGTCCGATTACGCTTCAGACTTGAAGGGGTTGATTGTGGCTCGCCAGGTTATTACGCCGCTGGATCTGGAAGAAACTTACGGATTGAGTGGTGGCCACATTCATCACGGCGAACAGTCGCTCGATCAGTTCTTCACCTTCCGCCCGATCATTGGCTGGGCGCAATATCGCACTCCAATCAAAGGGCTTTATCTTTGCGGCGCGGGCACGCATCCGGGTGGCGGCGTTACGGGTGGTCCGGGCGCGAACGCCGCGCGTGAGATTATTAAGGATTTCAGAGGACGTAAATAAGAGAACTGTTGGAGTGGCAAAACTCAACGAGCCTGCACAGCAGGCGGAAGAGTGTAGCCCAGGGCAAGCGAAGCGGAACGAAGTGGAGCGAAGCGCCGCCCTGGGTAGACCGGGGAAGAGACTCCAAGCCCGCTTTTAGCGGGCGACAGATGCCACAGAACAACAACTCTTTCGCCCGCTAAAGCGGGCTTAAACAATGGTTGAGGCATTAAACCCAGGGTTGCGCTCGCCGACTCGCTCACCCTGGGCTACACTCTTCCGCCTGCTTATGCAGGCTCGTCGACGGATTCAATCCTACTGTTTTCTGCTTCAAAGGATATGACCAGGAACTCAAAACCCAGCCGCAGTTTTGCCAGCGACAACAACGCCGGCGTTCACCCTGAGATCATGGAGGCAATTGCTCGCGCCAACGCTGGCCATGTCGTTGCCTACGGAGATGATCCTTACACGGCGCGCGCGGTTAAGTTGTTTCGCGAGCAGCTTGGGAGAGACGCGGAAGTCTTTTTTGTTTTCGGCGGCACTGGTGCGAATGTGCTGGGCCTGAAAGCCGCCACCGAGTCGCATCATGCAATCATCTGCGCTGAGACGGCACACATCAACGTAGACGAGTGCGGCGCGCCGGAAAAGTTTACCGGCTGCAAACTTCTTTCCCTGACTACACCGGATGGAAAGGTCCGAGTAGAACAGATCAAGCCCCTGCTTCATGAGGTTGGCTTTGAACACCACGTTCAGCCTCGCGTGATTTCAGTGTCGCAAGCGACCGAGATGGGCA
>JBGPYG010000373.1:0-4020 GCA_041493085.1 Pyrinomonadaceae bacterium
ACGCCGCAAGATGACTCCGGCTCGGGCCGGGATAGAACGTTTCGTTTGATTTCTCTGTCTTCGCGCCGACGCTGCTCAGGTTATCGCTGTGCGGCACGCCTTGGAATTCGGCATTGGCTTTTCGGTTTGCTCTCACTCGTCACCGTTCGATTGCAAAGATTCCTGAAAAAGATCCACACGCTTCTCGGCTTTGAGCTTGATCCAAAGAGCAAAGCCCTTATGCTGCAAACGATAAATTCCGCGCTCACCTTCTTTAGAAAGAATAATGTGGCGATCCCCTAAGGCCTTTATTGCGTTATCCAGTGTCGAGTCATTTCCTTTGAACCTAGTTCGAATCTCTTGTTTAGTCACCCAAGCATCTAATTTATCCGCCATAATGCGTAACACCTGTCGATAACTCTCTTTTTGGATCCGGTTGTAAAAGTCATCGCGGTAGTAGCGGTCCCCTATCACATCCAAGGCGCCTCTTGTCTGAAAGGCACCGATCAATACGTCTTCTTGGTCGATGCGGCGGTCAGAATCAGCTGCAAAAGCAGAGAAACCAAACTGTTGAATGAAGTGCGGATAACCCTCAGAAAGGCTAATGAGTTCGGCCCTTCCGTTATCAGTCACGCTGTGCTCTTTCGTCTGTGCCATACAAATATCAATTACTCTCCCCACCTCCTGATCCGTCAGACGCTCCAGGATGTTCTCTTCAAACATTCGTAAGGAGGACGGGTGACTGTCAAAGAGAACATCGCGAAGATTGGGAAGTCCCGCAAGACCAACCGTTACGTGCTCGCATCCCCGGCGTTGTAATCGCTCGGTTACCAGTTTGAAGAATGATCCCAACCCTAATAACTTCGAACCATTGTCAGCTTCATCCACCAGGATTAGAAGACCATCGTGTTTCGCTCCGAAACTGCTGGATTCTGACTGCTCACCGCATGTCCGCGTACAGGTTTCTGCCAACGAATATGAGAATTCTTCTAGGACAGTTTCCTCGGATTGGGGCGTTTCATCGGCGTTCAGTTTAACTCCTGCTGCTTCAAACCTCTGAAGGAATCCCACGCCTCTTTCAAAAAATGTCGTGCGCCCTCCGATTGTGACAGCTCTTTACGGAGACCTAGTTCAATCTTCTTAACCAGACCTAGTTGTGAAGTGTTTTGATCGATATCGATGTCTACGACCAAAAAGTGTGTCGTCTCTTGCTCTATCGGAATATCACCAACTGCGACAGCTTTTATGTAATTAAGCAGTGAGGATTTCCCAATTACCCGCTCACCCGTAATCATAAAATTAGAAGGATTCCCAGCTCGGGTCTGAAGTAGGTGGGACTCAAGCCGCTCGAGTTCAGGAAGTCTGCCAACGAACATCCCTGGATTAACTGGCGAGTTAGGTCTGAATGGGTTTACCTTTGCCAACGTTGACTCCCCGTCATCTCATTAAACTCGTTTGAAAGCGCCCGACTCGAGATCTCATCAAAGTGTTCCCTTATTCTTACACCTTTTTCAGCCGGCGATGCGTATCAGGCTTCGAGCAGCTCAGCGTAAACGTCGTCCGCGTGATTGTCCCAAATCGAATCGAGCCATGGCTTGGCATTCAGCCAGAAATCGTCGCCATCGGAGAAATCATCGACTGGACCTTCGACACTGCAATTCATCGTTGACGATCCTCGCTCACATCCTGAGTACTATCGCTGTGGTTCCGCCCTTCGAGCTTGTGGCGAATTTCTGCTGCTTGTTCTAACGCCTTCTCCATCGCGCTCGTTCCTCCGCCAGTTGTTGCTGTTTGCTGGATTGCTTCTTCAGGCTCGCCCTCTTCATACTCCAGCCATACTTGCTCGCCTTCCCACTCCTCGAACTCGGCAGCTTCGCTGGGGATGCGCGCATAGCCGGCAGCGTCGCGCTTTTCCATTTCCTCTATGGTTTCCGGCTTCTTCATAATCTATCCACCCAATAGTTTGGCTCGCGGCTAAAATGCATTACCGCGATGATTTCAACCTCATCTTGTCTAAGGCGGTAAAGAAGCCCGTAAGGAAACCGCTTTATGCGACAACGCCTCGTTGAAGGTGACAACTTTGGGCAAGCCTTGGGGAAATTGAGTATTTGCGAAATCACTCTTTCAACTTCTTCGATAAAGTCATTTCCAAGCCGCGGGCTAACGCCATCATAGTACGCGACCGCGTCCTCAAACTCCTGCTGCGCGTGAAGCTCGAAATGATGGTTCATCACTTGGTGCGGGAGCGCAATTTTGCCAGAACCTCTTCGCCGGGGATCAGCTTTGTTCTGCCTTCGTCTATCGCTCGCACCCTACGCTCCGCCTCTTCAGCCCAGATGGCGTCGATTCGTTTTTGGTCTTCACTATCGAGGCTTTCGAGCAAGTGATCGGCGAGCATCGCGCGGGCGCCCGGCGAGAGTGACAGGGCGGCGCTTAGAATCTCATCAAAGTTCTCTGACATTTCTTTCAGGCCTCCTAGTAAGGATTTTACGCCTCGGCACCATAGAAGTTCTACGCCAGCGGCACGGACTGCCCGGCCTGCACATACGCATTCTCGTAAAGCATCATTCCAACTAAAGCCAGGGGCACGCCAACGACGCCGAGGGATATACTGATGTAACCAAGAATCGCCAGCCACGGCAGCAGTCCGCCGAGAAGCGATAGCGCAATGCCAATCCAGAAGTCGCCTTTGTAACGGCCGCGCACCATTTCCCAAATCGCGAGGCGCGCGTGGGCCGTTCCGTGTGTCAATGAAACTTCACCCCAGACCATCAAGAGGTGTGACAAAGAGGTGAGGGCAAGGAGCCAGCGGAACGGCAATGAAAGATCGATTACCCAATGTGACTGAGGCTGCTCTTGCGTCGCCCAATAGGAGAGCCACAACAAAGATGTGCCAAGCAGCAGCGCCTGCACGAGCAGATGCGGTGGCAGCAAAGGGTTTTGCCACATATCGCGCGCCTTCGCCTGCGCGAAAAGATAAGCAGTGTAGACGGCGGTCAAGATTGATAACGGGATTCCCGGAATCATCAACCACCTTTGCAACGATCTTGAGCCCAACCAACTGCCGATGAAATGCAGCGCAAGCACAATCGTGTACCCGGCGATGATGAACGCACCTTTCACCAGCCAACTGCGCCACTGCGGTCTCGTGAAGATCATGTAGAACCGCTCGGGATGTTCGAGGTCCCAGATCAGGAGTGCGCCAGTGATTGCCAGAAAGACGCCCGAGATAATCGGGGTCGCCCACAACCAGATTGAATTGTTCGCGCTCAGGAAGCCAAACAACACGAGCAGGGCAGCAACGAGATACACACCCGCCGCAATCCCTTTGGTCCAGGTGTAAAGGCTTACTTTCCAGTCCCAGGGAATCGCGTGCGCCACATCGTAGGAAAGCAGCGCGGCCGCCGAACTGTTGTTGTAGTTTGGATTGCCTGAGACTACCTGCGAAGAACTCTCCTGCTGCTCGCTCCACATGAAAAGGCCACCATCAGGACGCCGCGCGGCGAGTGGATCCAGCGTCGCCTGGTGCGCGCCTTTGTAAAAAAGTTTCGGCAGCGTCTCTTTCTCCGGGCGCCGCACCGCCACCGCTTCACGATTGACGATCTGCGACACGTACGACTCGGTGTCGTTCAGGTCGCCAACCAGGATCGCCTGCGTCGGGCAGACGACTACACAGGCGGGTTCGAGTCCCACGTCGATGCGGTGCGCGCAGAAATTGCACTTCTCGGCGGAGTGATCTTCAGGGTTAATAAAGATCGCATCGTAAGGGCACGCGGCCATGCAGGCTTTACAGCCGATGCAAATCGATTTGTCGAAATCAACAATGCCGTCAGCCCGCTTGAACATCGCGGTGGTCGGGCACGCAACGACACACGGCGCATGCGCGCATTGATTGCAGCGCGTAACCTGATGCGCGCGACGCACCTGCGGGAAGACGCCGACGTCGACGTGCTTCACATACGTACGCGTCACCGAGAGTGGGACAAGATTCTCCGACTTGCAGGCAGTGGTGCACGCATGACAGCCGATGCAACGAGTCTG
>JBGPYG010000180.1:0-7490 GCA_041493085.1 Pyrinomonadaceae bacterium
AATCGTTACCAAACTCGCAAAAAAACGCGCCAGCGGAGAAGCGACAGAGATTGGCTTGATTATTGAACCATGGAGCGTAACTGGTTGTTATATTCCCGCGGAACCTGAGCCGGCGGCGGCTTAGAACCGATTGTCCGACAAACTTTAGTTTGTCGTGACGGCTGGAGCGACGTTAGCCGTTTAGACAGCGGACTTGTCCGCCGTCGCGTGGGACAAGTCCCAACTCTAAACGGATCCACAATCGACGAGCGACAAGCTAGAGCTTATCGGACAGGATATGCATCAGGTAGAGATCGCCACAACTAAAGAGACGCTGCTCGATAGCCCCGAGATGGTGCTCAACATGGGGCCCCAGCACCCGTCAACGCACGGGGTGCTGCGCGTTATCTTGAAACTCGACGGCGAGACGGTGATTGATCTCGATTGCGACATTGGCTATCTCCATCGCGGGATGGAGAAGATCGCCGAGAACCGCATGTATACAATGATCGCACCGTATTGGGACCGACTCGATTACATCGCCGCCGTTTCCAACGGCCTCGTCTGGGTTGAAACTGTCGAGCAGATGATGGGCCTGGTTGTGCCTCCACGCGCTCATTACCTCCGCACGATTCTTACGGAGCTCAACCGCATCGCATCGCATCTGCTCTGGTTGGCTACTCATGCGCTCGACATTGGCGCGGTGACAGTTCTGCTGTGGGCGTTGCGTGAACGCGAAGAGATTCTGAAGATTTTTGAACGACAGTTTGGCGCTCGTCTCACTTGTCATGCCTGGCGCGTGGGCGGTATGCCCAACGACGCTTATGACGATTTTGATGCGGACGTTCGTCGCTTCGTCAGCAATTTTCCCAAGCGTCTTGATGAGTATGAGACGGTGCTGTCGGCGAATCGCATCTGGTTGAGTCGCACAGTGGGCATTGGCGTGATATCAGGAGAAGACGCCGTGGCGATCGGCTTGTCAGGTCCGGCATTGCGCGGCTCAGGCGTGGCCTGGGATATTCGCAAGGCGCGGCCCTACGCGGCCTATGCCGATATGGATTTTGATATTCCGCTCGGAGACAACGGAGACACTTACGATCGCTACCTGGTGCGCCTTGAAGAGATGAGACAGTCGCGGCGCATCATTGTGCAAGCGCTGGACATGTTGCCGGACGGTCCCGTGAATGCGAAGTTGCCGAAGATAGTTAAGCCTCCGGTTGGGGATTACTATCACTCCATCGAGGGACCGAAAGGCGAGATTGGCTGTTATCTGGTTTCCGACGGAACGGCGCAGCCCTGGCGCATGCGCGTGCGACCGCCCTCGTTGATTAATCTTCAGGCCTTAAGAAAACTTTGTCTGGGCCACCTGGTGGCGGACGTAGTGGCGATAATCGGAACGCTGGATATTGTTCTTGGTGAGATCGACCGCTGATGTTTCTTCTCTGTGTAACCTCCGTGCTCTCGGTGCCTCTGTGGTGAATGTTCTTTAAGTCGGACTCACCACAGAGACACAGAGAACCCAGAGGACGCTCAGAGAGGAGCAGGAAGAAACGGGGGCGTTTAGTGCTTCTCTTTGCACCAATCAACTTCATTGACCAACTACTGCTGAGATATTTCAGCGAGCCGACGATCAACCACGTCATCTGGCCCTTCATTCAAATTGGGCTGGTCGTCACGGTGGTGGCGGGTTGGGTTGCTTACGCTAGTTACCTGGAGCGAAAGATTTCCGCGTTTATGCAGGCGCGGCTTGGGCCGATGCGCGTCGGTCCCTGGGGATTACTACAGCCTATCGCTGACGGCATCAAGCTGCTCACCAAAGAAGATTTCGTTCCCGAAAAGGCCGACCGCTGGATCTTTTTCTTTGCGCCCTACATCGCGGTGGCCGCGGCCTTCATTGTGTTTTCCGTCATTCCGTTTGGTCCTGACTGGGGTGTGATTACCGACATCAACATTGGTCTGCTGTTTGTTCTTGCGGTGTCGAGCGTTGGCGTGTTGGCCTTGATTCTGGCCGGCTGGTCGTCGAATTCAAAGTATTCATTGCTCGGGGCGTTGCGTTCAAGCGCGCAAATGATCTCTTACGAAGTCGCGATGGGGCTGTCATTGATCGGCGCACTGATGTTCGCCCGCACGCTTTCACTCTCCGGCATCGTTAGCGCACAAGAGGGCGACTCAATTTGGTATTTAGTTTATCAGCCACTCGGGTTTCTGATCTTTCTCGTGAGCGGTATTGCCGAAAACAATCGCGCGCCATTTGATCTTCCCGAAGCTGAATCGGAACTGGTGGCAGGTTTCCATACCGAGTATTCGGGATTTCGTTGGTCGCTATTCTTTTTTGCCGAATATGCCGCGATGGTTATTATCTCTTCGGTGGCGGTGACGGTGTACCTCGGCGGTTGGTATCTTCCTTTCGTTTACCGGCTGACCGAAGCGAAGGGTTATCACAATCTCTATGTTATAGTCAGCCTTCTGGTGTTTCTCGTAAAGTTATCAGCCATTCTTTATTTGTATTTCTGGCTGCGCTGGACACTGCCGCGCTTTCGCTACGATCAGTTGATGGATATCGGTTGGAAGTGGTTGATTCCGGCGGCGCTGATTAACATCACGCTCTCCGCGCTGGCAATCTTTTTGGTCCAGGCGCTCAACGGCTGGCATGGACTGAAGACTATAGAATCGCTGGCCAACGGACTGGACCTGACTGCAACGGGCAAAGGCATCATGATCGCAATGGGCCTTTTGGGGTTGGGAATTACTGGCCTGCTGCTAGCAAGGATCAACTGGCGCTCGCGCGATTTCAATCTGAAGAGCCAGCGACGAAACATCAAGCTGGTGAATCTGCCGCAAGGAAAACCCGCGGTCCCGGCAGTAGCTCCCGCGGCAAGCGAGTGACCAGGATGAACCGCCAAGACGCCAAGGTCCCAAGCAGGAAATGAACCGGCAAAAGCTACCATCTTCTTAGTTTGTTCTTAATTGACTTGGCGTTCTTGGGTCTTGGCGGTTAAGTATTTCGTAATCGGCAATTGGAAATGTACTTATGCCTTTAGTTAAAGTTCCCAAACCTAAGTTCATAGAAAAGCTCCAGCGCTTTTTCATGGTGGACCTTCTGAAGGGTCTTCAGCTCACGCTCAAATACAACCTGGGCGCGCTCACGGACAATGACTCCGTGGGGGGCAAGGGCATTTACACCGAGCAGTATCCGAAGGTTCGACCTGATGTGGCGCCACGGTTTCATGGCGCTCCACGGCTCAACATGGACCCGGAAACTCATGACACGCTTTGCATCGCCTGCAACCTTTGCGCGATAGCTTGTCCCGAGGATTGCATCGACGTGCTCGCGATGGATGTGGAAATTATTGTCGCGGGCAAGCCACGCAAGAAAAAAGTGCTCGACGAATTTATCTTCGACACGTCGCGCTGTATGTTTTGCGCGCTTTGCCAGGAAGCATGCCCGACATCTTGCCTGGAACTGACTCAAGACTTCGAGTTGGCTACCTATTCGCGCGCGGGCTTTGTCTGGAATCGCGAGATGCTCGAGCAGGGGCGCGAGACTGTGAAGTACACACGGTGATTTGATTTCCGATTGCCAATTGCCGAATGCCGATTGGCTATAGTGCTGGCAGGTAGTTGTTGCTCCCACTAACAACTATGAAGGCTGACGACTTAAAGAAGCGAACGAAGCAGTTTGCTCTGCGGGTTCTGAAACTAGTCGCCGCTTTGCCAAATAATGTTCAAGGTCGGGCTATCGCCAATCAATTAGTACGCGCTGGAACTGCGGTGGCCGCGAATTACAGAGCCGCGTGCCGGGGCAGATCGAAGGCTGAATTCATCGCGAAGCTAGGTACAGTCGAAGAAGAGGCTGATGAACGCGCTTTCTGGATGGAGTTGATTATCGAAGGCGAACTTTTGAAGGCGCAGCAGGTTGAACCATTACTTACGGAGGCAATCGAACTCAGGAAGATTATGGCGAGCTCGCGTATTTCAGCTTCAACTAGTCTCAAACAAAGCAAGTTGACAACTGGCAATCGGGAATCGAAAGTGATTTCAAATCGGCAATCGGCAATTGGCAATCGGCAATGATATTATCCGGCTGGGAAGCGGTCTTCTTCTGGGTTTTCTCCATCGCAGCCATCTTTGCAGGTCTTCTGACTGTGATGGCTCGCAACACCATTCACAGCGCACTCTTCCTGATCTCTTCGCTCGTCTCCGTCGCCGCCCTCTTCATCTTGCTTCACGCTGAATTCATCGCCGGCGTACAAATCCTTGTTTACGTCGGCGGCGTCATGGTTTTGTTCCTGTTCGTTATCATGCTGGTAAACGTCGGCTCGGAGGAGCGTGGCAGTGAAGAAATATTCAATCGCCCGCGCCAGGTAACGACCAGCGTGATCTTCTGCGCCCTGCTCGTTGCCGGACTTATCTACGCAGTCAACCTGGGGTACGAGGGTTTTCTCAAGCGGGACGGAGACAAGATCCAGGACGCGGTGGCACAGAGCCAGTCTCGGGACAGAAACCTCGACAAATCGGCCACCGGCGCTTCCCGAATAACCAACGACACGCAAAGAGTGGGCGGCAGCCTTTACCGTTATGGCTCGCTGCCGTTCGAAATAGCGAGCGTGCTTTTATTAGTGGCAATCATTGGTTCGGTGATGCTGGCACGAACACTCAAGCAGGAAGCCGCGGTCGATGACGTTGATCCCGATGTCCTGCAAAAAGAAGCGGCAAACGATCCGGAGCTGGCCGAACGTCAGACCGAACCGGCAGCGTAACCCGAGATGCAATTCCTTATGCTCAAATTTTTCACCCCGGCGTTCGGACTGTTATTTCAAGAGGTCGTGACTAACGGCCGCCTTGCTACCGCCTGGGAAAAGGCGCAGCACCCCGACTTATCAAAGTTTCTGATCATCGGCGCTTTGCTCTTCATCATCGGTGTTGCCGGCGTGCTGACGCGCCGCAACATCATCGTCATTTTCATGTCAATCGAGTTGATTCTCAACGCCGCGAATCTCAACTTCATCGCCATGTCTCGCTACTTGCAGGATACAGGCAATATGAATGCCGTGGCCGGACAGATATTCGCGGTGTTCGTCATCGTTGTGGCCGCTGCCGAAGCGGCAATAGGTTTAGGAATTGTGATCGCGCTCTATCGAAACAAGGAAACAATCTGGGTCGATGAGATTGATATCTTGAAGTGGTAGTCCAAAGTCCAACGTCCAAAGTCCAAAGTCACTCTGACTGGTGGACATTGGACATTGGACATTGGACATTGGACTGAATGCATAGATACATCTGGCTAGTTCCACTTTTACCTCTCGCCGGTGCGGCCATCAATGGCTTGTTCGGAAGGAAGTTTCGTTTTTCCGAGAAGCTGATCGGCGGCATTGCCGTCGGTTCTATTGCGCTTTCGCTTTTTATTACTCTCGCCGCGGTTTATTCCTACGGATTCAGTAGTCACGCCATCTGGCCGGAGACTTATGTCACCAGCCAGGATGGGGCATTCAAGTACGACTGGATTCCTGGCGGTGCCGTGCGCCAAACGCTGGGCTCGGAGGAGCGATCAAGCGCCAGCGGCCAAGAGGAAGCGGCAAAAAAACGTGCCGCGCTTCCGCCCGAGCAGAGAGACCAGCCAATCGCGGTTGGCATCTTCGAAGCGCCGCGCAGCTCTGTTCTCAACGTGGAGTGGAGCTACCAGCTCGATGCGCTTTCTTCGATCTTCATGCTGATCGTAACGGGAGTCGGGCTCTGCATTTTCGTTTTTGCCACCGGCTACATGCACGGCGACACGGGCTTCTACCGCTTCTTTGCTTACATGGGCCTCTTCATGTTTTCGATGCTCGTGCTGGTGATGGGCTCGAATTTCCTGATGATGTTCGTGGGGTGGGAAGGCGTCGGTCTTTGTTCGTACCTGCTTATCGGCTACTACTTTGATCGTCAGGAAGCAGCCAACGCGTCGCGCAAGGCTTTCATTACAAATCGCATCGGCGACTTCGGATTCGCGCTGGCAATCTTCGGCGTCATCGCGACGTTTGGCACCTCGCAGTACGCGGATGTTTTCGCGCAAGCCAGAAATTATCCGCTGGAGACTCTGGGACACTGGGGACTCCTCTCCTGGATTGCGCTGGGACTCTTCATCGGCGCTTGTGGCAAGTCGGCCCAACTGCCTTTGCACGTTTGGCTGCCGGATGCGATGGCCGGCCCAACTCCCGTGTCCGCGCTGATCCATGCGGCAACTATGGTGACTGCCGGTCTTTACATGGTGACGCGCACCAACGTCATTTTCCAACATTCGCAGACGATGATGATGGTCGTCGCTTTAGTCGGTGCGGCCACAGCTTTGTTTGCGGCGACGATCGGCATCACGCAAAACGACATCAAGAAAGTGCTTGCGTATTCGACTGTCTCGCAACTCGGTTTCATGTTCATGGCCTGCGGCGTGGGCGCGTTTGCGATCGGGATCTTTCACGTAATGACTCACGCTTTTTTCAAGGCACTGATGTTTCTCGGCGCGGGCAGCGTCATCCATGGAATGCACCACGAGCAGGACATGCGACGTATGGGCGGACTCAGGAAGTACATGCCTTATACGTATCTGACTTTCCTGGCCGGCTGGCTGGCGATCTGCGGCATCATCCCGTTTAGCGGTTTCTGGTCCAAAGACGAAATACTCTGGAACGCGGCAGCGACGAGACACATTCCCGTTGGCTGGCTGGTTTGGATTGTCGGCACAATCGCCGCGACTTGCACGGCGTTTTACATGACGCGCCTCGTGGCGATGACCTTCTGGGGCAAAGAAAGATTCCTGGACAGTCATGAACACACACCCGGGCACGAAGTGCATCCAGGGGATCACGAAACACTCGGCCACCACGCGCACACTCCGCACGAATCTCCGGCATCGATGTGGGTGCCGCTGGCGGTGCTGGCGGTATTAGCAACCGTTGGTGGCTTTGTAGGTATCAGCACCGCTTTCACGGGCGGCAAACATGTCGGCGGCCGGATGAACATCGTCAACTTTCTCGATCCGATCATTTGGAATCCGACGACCCGTTACTTTGGCACACATGAAATCGTCGATAGTTATGGCAAGCCGTTGGCACACGTCGCTGAGACTCGCCTTGAGCTGACAACGCGCGAGCTTGAGCCGGCAGAGACGCCTCCACCGTATGGCAGCGAAGGATTCAATCTTGCTCACGTTGTCGAGTCGAAGTTTCATAGTGAAACGGCCACGGAGTGGGTGTTCATCATTATCTCGCTGGCGGTTGCCGGAATCGGTATCGGGCTCGGCTTCCTCTTTTATGTGAAAGACACGCGGCTGCCGGATATTTGGGCGACCCGGCTGCGCCCGCTTTACCAGGCCAGTTACAACAAATATTGGGTTGATGAATTCTTTGGCTTAACAGTGACGCGTCGAGTAATGGATGCGGCGCGGGCAGTCTTTGCGTTTGATTCGAAGGTAGTCGATGGCGGCGTTAACGGCACAGCCTGGTTGACAAGACTTTCAAGTCGTATGACTGGCCTCA
>JBGPYG010000303.1:0-5291 GCA_041493085.1 Pyrinomonadaceae bacterium
AAGCCAGGGGCGTGCGGTTTGTTTCCGAGCCCGCCGAAAGACCCTACGGCATCGAAGCCGTTTTCAAAGATAACTCCGGAAACTGGTTTAGCCTCACGCAGCCTGGCGAGGAAGACAACTAAGAAAGGGGACGGGGGAAGAGGGGAAGAGGGGAACGGGGAAGGGGTAATAAATCCTGGTTAATCCGACCGTTGCCTTTACCTTTACCCTTTACCCTTTTCCCCTCTTCCCTTCTTCCCCCTCTCCCGGTTAATCCGACCGTTGCCTTTACCTTTACCCTTTACCCTTTACCCTTTTCCCCTCTTCCCCTCTTCCCCTCTTCCCCCTCTTCCCCTATTCACCTCTTCCCGTGTAGGATTAGCGCGCTTCAATAGTGACTTCGCTGGTGATTGGTTTTCCAAAAAACTTAAGAAGGAGATCTACACTTTTATGTTGAATAGAAGACGTGTCCTGGGGGTTTTCGTGCTGCTCTGCACTCTGTCGGCAATAGCCCTTGCGGATCAGCCTTTTATGAGAGCGGCGCGCACTGACCTGCAACAGGCCCGAGCGCAACTTCAGGCAGCCCTTGGCAACAAAGGTGGACATCGGGTCAAAGCAATTGAGCACGTGAACAATGCAATTGCTTACGTCAATTCGGGAATAGCCTGGGACCGCCGCCACAACCATGCGCAGCGCATGCTCGGCGAGGTCTTCACTTTGACAACGTCGCCGGATCAGCCACACATGCAGGCGGCGCTTGATCATCTGCAACAAGCAAAGAGCAATCTCGAGCGGGCCACTTCAGACAAGGGCGGTTATCGCAAAAAAGCGATTGACGAGGTGAACAAGGCGATTGATGAAACCAAAAAAGGCATTGACGCCGGCGAGTAACAAGCGCGATCCTCGAGTTAACTTTTGAAAGACAGCCTGCTCATTGAGAATCGGGACAGGCTGTCTTTTATGCTTTGGCGCGACGATGACAGAAGCTATTTCCAAAGCGGCTCTGCCGCCGCACAGTGCGGAAAGGCTCCGCCTTTCCGGCCAGCTCTCCTTGAATCTCGAGGCTATGCCTCAGCCGGAGGCACAGCCTCACTGATGATTAACCTCGACGGAAAGCCATAGGCTTTCCGCACTGTGCGGCGGCAAAGCCGCTTGCCAGGTATGTGGCGATTTCCCAATGCGCCATAGCCAATCAAGATATCGCTCAAGAAACCGATTCGGAGACAGCTATGCTAGACAAAATGAGAAACACTCTCTTATTGATTATTCTCACGACTGCGGTGGGTACAAGTGCTCGCGCTCAGCAGTCACTCGACGCCATGATCGACCGCGACATTGCTTCGCTGGTGGCAACCTACAAAACGCTGCATGCCGCGCCGGAGTTGTCGCATCACGAGGAGAAGACTGCCGCATTCTTTGCGACGCAGTTGCGGGCGATGGGATACACCGTCACCGAGCGAGTTGGCAAATATGAGAGACCGGAATGGGCCGGCTATGGCGTGGTCGCGGTAATGAAGAATGGCGCGGGTCCGACCGTGCTGGTGCGCACCGAGCTTGACGCTCTTCCGGTTGACGAGAAGACGGGGCTGCCTTACGCAAGCAAAGTGAAAGCACTGAATGACGCCGGCCAGGAAGTGAGTGTGATGCATGCCTGCGGCCACGACATTCATATCACGAACATGCTCGGCACGGCGAGGATCCTTTCGGAGTTGAAAGACCAGTGGCGCGGGACGCTGATCATCCTCGGCCAGCCGGCCGAGGAGACTATCGACGGTGCGCGGGCGGTGCTGCGAGATGGCCTTTACGAGAGATTCCCTAAACCCGATTACACAATAGCGCTTCACGACGACGCCAATCTCGAAGCGGGAACAGTTGGCTATACCCCCGGCTACGCGCTCGCGAGTTCCACTTCAGTTGATATAAAAATTCGCGGACTCGGCGGGCATGGTTCCAAACCGGATGCGACGAAGGATCCAGTGGTAGTGGCTGCGCAGGTTGTGATGGCATTGCAGACGATCGTCAGTCGTGAAAACTCGCCACTAGATCCGGCTGTCGTTACAGTCGGCTCGATTCATGGGGGAACTCGCTACAACATCATTCCTGATGAAGTGAATTTGCAGCTGACGGTTCGCGCTTACAAAGAGGAGGTGCGACAGAAACTTCTCGCCGCCATCGAGCGCATAACCAGGGGGATCGCCATCGCCGCGGGAATTCCAAACGATCGCGCGCCGATCGTGAAAGTCAGCGAGACGGAAATCACCGCCGCCACTTACAACGATCCGCAGCTGACGGAGCGACTGGCCGCGGTCTTCGTTAAGGCCCTGGGAGCGAACAATGTCGTTAAGGTGGCGCCGGCGATGGCCAGCGAAGACTTTGGCTACCTCAGTCTTGATCGAAATATTCCTTCGACAGACTTCTGGCTTGGGGCCGTCGATCCCGCCAGAGTCAAAGAGAGTAAGGAAACCGAAGTGCCATTGCCGTCTCTGCATTCAGCCTTGTTCATGCCTTTGCCTGAACCAACGCTGCGCACCGGCATCAAAGCCATGACTTCAGCGGTGCTGGACTTGATGAAGAAGTGAGCAGTGAGCAGTGAGCAGTGAACAGTGGGCAGTAAGCATGGGCATACAGAGTCTAAATTGCCTTTTGCCTTTTGCCTTTTGCTTTTGACCCTTGACCCTTGACCCTTTGCCCTTTGTCCTTTGCCATTTACCCTTAAAAAGGAGTTTCCTCAAATGGCTCAATCCAATTACCTCATCCTGACCTGTGATGGCGGTGGCATACGCGGCCTCATCTCGGCTTTACTGGTGCAGCAACTTGATCAGGAACTCGATTTTCTAAAAAGAGTGAATCTGTTTGCAGGGACGTCGACGGGCGGCCTGATTGCACTCGGACTGGCGAGTGGCGTGCCGATCTCAACGCTGGTCGATATCTACATGACCCGGGGTGCGGAAGTCTTCCAGTCGTATAGATCTCTTTCGCGCGTCCCGCCTCGGTCGCTCACCAGGATTTATCCAAAAGCGGCGGCGCTGTCGGTTGATCTCTTGCACGTTAAGTATACTGACAAGGGTCTGAAGAACATTGTCAAGCAAACTTTTCCCGCCGACAAAACGCTGGGCGAACTCAGGCGCAAGGTGCTCGTAACGGCATTCGATCTATACAACGCTGAACAGAAAGCCTGGACGCCCATTTCCTTAACAAACCTGCTCGGCTCGAAGACGAGCGACATTTGTGTGCTCGACGCAGCGCTATCCACCGCCGCCGGGCCGGTCTACTTTCCGCCTCACGTCTTTGAACACAAGGGGAAGAAGCGGGCCTTCGTCGATGGCGGAGTTTATGCTAACAATCCCAGCATGCTGGCGGCAGCTAGTGTGATGGCTTCGCGTACTTTGAAGCGTCGCGGTCTGGCTTTTGAAAACATAAAACTTCTCTCCCTGGGAACGGGCTTTACACTGGACGGCATACCGCCGAAAAATCTAAGGTGGCCAGAGTGGTATGGCGTGCTGGCCTGGATGTTTCCGATCAGGCGACCCCCGACGCCACAATTTCCGCTGCTTGAGGTATTGCTGGACGGTGTTTCTGAGATTGATACTTTTCAATGCCGGCAGATCCTCGGTAACAATTTCCGTCGCGGCAATGTCCAACTCACGCAGCCGATAGGTCTCGGTGACTACCAGAAGGTTGGCGCACTGAGAAGGATGACGAAGCAATACATGGCCACTGCCGAGTGGCAGGAGATCAAGCAATGGATTGGCAGAGAATTCGTCTAGCTCCAGGTTTCGATTGGTAGTTTCCATGGGCTCTCAGGCTCTAACTGCGGCAGTGGCGGAATTGGACCGCCGGATCTTGAATGATCCGGGCGTTGACAGGCAGCTCTTTGAACGTCTAACGGCAACCCAACGCGAGTTAGGCTTGCTGCATGGGGATCGTCCGACCTGCCCGTTTCTTCGTCCTCATGTGCTTGGCAGAGATCAGTATGCGAGCATCAGCCGTGCAGCAGAGATCATTGCCGGTGCATTCGAGAAGCTGGTGACGCATGCACTCAGCGACGACAAAATACTCAATGAACTGGGCCTCACCGCTACCGAGTTAAAGATGGCGCGCATCGACCCGGGCTACTCGGTGCTTTGCGTCACCAGCCGGCTTGATGCCTATCTAACAGAAACCGGTTTTCAGTTTCTCGAGTACAACGCTGAGAGCCCTGCGGGAGTCGGCGATCAGATGCAACTCGAGAAACTCCTTTTCTCGCTGGACCACACCAAAGACTTTCTCGAACGTTGTGCGCACTGGCGTCCCGAGCCACATCGGTTACTGCTGAAAGCTCTGGTTGCCGCCTATCGCGAGTGGGGCGGCGAAGAAGAGCGCCCGCGGATTGCCATCGTTGACTGGGAGGGCGTCGCGACCAAGAGCGAATTTCGGGTATTGCGGCAATACTTTGAGGCTGAGGGCCATGCGACTGTGATTGCCGATCCGCGCGAGTTGCGGTATGACGGCGAACGGCTATGGGCCGGTGATGCGCGAGTCGATATCCTTTACAAGCGCGTCGTTATCCATGAATTTCTTGAGCAGACGGACGAGACTCATGCGCTGGCCCGCGCTTACGCAGACGGTCGCGTATGCATGGCCAACTCTTTTCGCAGCAAGCTGGCCCATAAAAAAGCGGGCTTCGCCATCTTGAGCGATCCGCGCTATGAAAACTTGTTCACTGCGCCAGAGATCGAGGCCGTTCGCAGCCACATTCCCTGGACGCGCCGCGTTCAGCGGTCAACGACAGTTTTTGAAGGAACGGAACATGATGTGTTGGATTTGATCCGACGAGAACGACACCGGTTTGTGCTGAAGCCAAACGACGACTACGGTGGTCACGGCGTCTTCATTGGCTGGGAAATGGATGAAGCCGCCTGGTCCCAAGCTATCGAGTTGGCACTGACGCGGCCTTACATTGTTCAGGAACGTGCACCGCTGAAGAAGGTTTCGATACCAATGTTTACCGACCGTGTTCGGTCGGAAGAGATGTTTGTCGACTTCAATCCGTTTCTGTTTCATAACAAGGTGGAAGGCGCCCTGGTGCGGCTCTCTTCTTCGTCGCTTTTGAATGTTACCGCTGGCGGCGGACAAACCGCGATGCTGGTACTGGAAAACATGTAAAGACCGCCGACGTGATTTTCATCATTTACGATTAACGATTGACGCTTTACTAATTATGGACATTGAATCCGTTCGCAAGTTTTGCCTGTCGCTGCCACGTGTCACCGAGGATGTGCAGTGGGAAAGCGATCTGCTTTTTCGTATCGGCAACAAGATGTTTGCGGTCT
>JBGPYG010000294.1:0-5442 GCA_041493085.1 Pyrinomonadaceae bacterium
GCGGTAGCGACCGGCCCAGCGCTCAACTATTAGTTAGAAATGCTGCCTGAACCGCGAAGCAAAGAAGGATCAGGACACGCTGTTGAATCTTTGGCCGGTCGCTACCGCTCTCGGTTCTGATACCCGAGGATTCGCAACCACTCATGTTGCACTTCAAACTTGAATCCACCAATGGCAAATGACCATTGTCAAATGACAAATGGAAAATCGTTTCTTTCTGCACCACCTGCGCCTGCCATCTGCTCCTGCCGCCTGCACCTGCCGTCTGCTCCTGCCGTCTGCCTCCTGCCTTCCGTCCGTCGATCTTTTGCCGAAGAGTCTCGCTTTAGTTATACTTCAACCCTTCCCATTGCCCTCGGTAGTCACTTCTTTTAGTGGCGTTTCTCGGGGGCCCGACTTGCAGCTTTTTTGAAGGTGGTGTTTATGTTCAACCTTGCCAAAGACCAAACAACTCTTAACGAGCGGGCCATTTTGCGGAAGCTCCGCGTTTGGATTATCGGCCTCGTCGCGGCTTGTCTGCTGGCCGGGATTGGAGTCGGCGCGATGCTTTCGGGAAGGCCAACTGTGGCGCAGAGCGAAGTGCAGATTGCGCATGCTCCGGAGGCGCTTTCCGCTTCGTTTGCGGAGATTGCCAGGCGAGTAGAACCCGCCGTCGTGAACATCGAGACCATCACGCCCGCAACTGGCGTTGCTGAGAAAGATAACGAAGATAAAGACGATCAGTTGTCTAACAATCCGTTGCTCGACATGTTTCGTCGTCAAGCGCGTCGCCCGTCTCGTGGCGTAGGGAGCGGTTTCATCGTGAGTCCCAAAGGCTACATTCTGACGAACGAGCATGTGGTTGAAGGTTCGACGCGGATAATCGTCGGCTTGCAGTCTGGCGAAAAGTATCGCGGCCGGGTTGTCGGCATTGACAGGGAGACCGACGTGGCTGTCGTTAAGATTGACGCGGCGCAGGATCTGCCGACCGTCACTTTGGGCGACTCCAATGCGGCTCAGGTCGGCGATTGGGTGTTGGCGATTGGATCGCCTTTCGGCCTCGACCAAACCGTTACCGCCGGCATCATTTCGAAAAAAGAAAGAGAGACTCCTTTCTTCACAAACTTCCAGCGCTTTCTGCAAACTGACGCCGCCATCAATCGCGGAAACAGTGGCGGACCACTGGTGAACATGCGCGGCGAAGTGATCGGGATCAACTCCCAGATCGCAACCTCCACCGGCGACTACAACGGTATCGGCTTCGCTCTGCCGGCGGTGGAGGCAAATTTCGTCTATCGCCAGATTCTCGCGCAAGGAAAAGTTCGCAGAGGTTATCTGGGCGTTACGCTCGAGTCAGTCAAGGATGAGTATGCGCGAGTGTACGGTCTAGCCGAAGCAAAGGGCGCGATCATTATGGACGTCCAACCGACCAAGGATGGCCAACCGACACCGGCGGCGAAAGCGGGGATGCAGTCGAATGACATTATTACCGAGTTCAATGGCCAGCCAGTGGCCAGTGCTCAGGATTTGATTCAAAGGGTTGCGGCTACGCCGGTGGGCCAATCCGCCAGCTTCACTTTTCTTCGCGACCGCGACGGCAAACTGGAAAAAATGAGTGCCAACGTCGTGCTTGGCGAGCGTCCGAAGCTCCAGCAACTGGGCGAGCTTGATGATTCCGCCACCCCCGGGACCGACCCGAAGGAATCCGATCCTAAAGGTAACGGACTGCACCTGGGAATTACGCTTGCCGAGCTTACGCAGCAGCTCATTACTGACAAGCATCTCGCTGGAGTGCGCGGTCTTTACGTGAAAGAAGTTGATCTCACCGGGTTGGCGGCTGAGGTGAGAGACACAGTCGGGGAGCAGGCGCTCAGGGAGGGTGATGTCATTACGCGCATAAACCGGGTGCCGGTAACAGCGCTCGCCGACTTCCAGCGCGTCATTAGTGGCTTGAAGACCGGCGATCCGATTGTGCTGCAAATCTCGCGTTACGTGAGGGATCGTGTAACGACCAGGATTGTTCAGTTTACTTACCAATAACCGTTTTCGTGTTTTGAGGTCCGGGTTTCAAGTTAGCTGAAAACCTGAAACCCGAAACGCGTAACTAGAAACTTAAAAATGGCTCAAGCAAAAAAAGCTCTCGCAAAGAATAGCTCGAAACAACATCCCAGAGCGCCGGTGCGCGCGTCCGTAAAAACCTACAGCAACTACATCGGCGGCAAGTGGATCCAGAGTGAATCCGGCGAAGTGTTTGAAAACATCAACCCGGCTCACACCGAGGACATTATTGGTCGCTTCCCGCTTTCAACCAGTGACGATGTAAACGCGGCCGTCAATGCGGCACAGAGCGCATACGACGGTTGGCGCAGCATGCCTGCTCCGCGACGCGCAGAGATTCTCTTTCGCCTCGGGGAGATTCTAATCCGCAATAAAGATCGCCTCACCGCGGACATGACGCGGGAGATGGGCAAGGTTTTGAAGGAGGCAGGCGGCGATGTGCAGGAAGCTATCGACTGCACTTACTACACTGCCGGTGAAGGGCGCCGTCTGCATGGGTTTACCACTCCGGCAGAAATGCCGGACAAGTTTGCGATGTGCGTGCGCCAGCCGGTCGGCCTCTGCGGCTTGATTACGCCCTGGAATTTTCCCATGGCGATTCCCTCATGGAAACTGATTCCCGCGCTTGTCTGCGGCAATACCGTAGTTATCAAACCCGCCGAAGACACGCCCCTTTCCACTTACAACCTGGTGCAGGCCTGCGAAGAAGCGGGAATACCGCCGGGAGTAGTAAACCTGGTAACGGGCCACGGCGAAAACGTCGGCGCCGCAATAACGAATCATCCGGCGCTGCGCTTGATCTCATTTACTGGCTCAACTGAAACGGGTCGCATTGTTGCTTCAGCTTGCGCTGAGCGCAACGCGATCTGCTCGCTCGAGATGGGCGGCAAAAATGTGATCATCGTCATGGATGATGCCGACATCGATCTCGCGATCGAAGGAGCTGTCTGGGGTGCGTTTGGAACTTCAGGACAGCGCTGCACCGCCTCCTCGCGGTTGGTCGTTCACAAGAAGGTCTACAAACAGTTTGCGAAAAAGCTTGTGGAACGCACCAAAGGTTTGCGAATAGGTAATGGCGCCGATCCCAAAACAGACGTCGGACCGGTTATCAATGGCGAGGCCGTCAAGAAGATCATGAGTTACATCGACATTGGCCAGGATGAAGATGGTGCGACTCTCGCCTGCGGCGGCAAGCGTTTGACAAGAGGTGATTACGCTCGTGGTTATTTTATTGAGCCAACAGTTTTCACCGACGTAGCTCCTGACATGCGCATTGCCCAGGAGGAGATCTTTGGTCCGGTCACGGCTGTGATTCCAACTAAGTCTCTCGACGAAGCTGTCGAAATCGCCAACGGAGTTCGCTACGGTCTCTCCGCGGCGATCTATACCAGCGACGTCAACCGCGCCTTCCGCGCCATGAACGATATGTACACGGGAATCTTTTATGTAAACGCCTCGACGATCGGGGCGGAAGTGCACCTGCCGTTTGGCGGTACGAAAGCGACGGGCAATGGACATCGCGAAGCCGGCACGCAGGTGCTGGATATTTTTTCTGAATGGAAATCGATCTACGTCGATTACAGCGGCAAGCTTCAGCGCGCCCAGATCGATCTGGTAGAAGGCAAAGGCTAAGGGCAGAGGTCAGAGATCAGCGGTCAGCGGTCAGATGCCGAGGAACAGTTGCGATCGCGTCACACTTCTAGTACCTGACCTCTGATCTCTGACTTCTGACTTCTGACTTCTGTTCTCTGACCTCTGCTCTCCGACTTCTGTCATTCTGGAGGAAACACTGTGATTGTCGGCCTGCCCAAAGAGATAAAGGATAACGAATACAGAGTTGGGTTAACCCCAGCGGGCGTTCGCGCGCTGACTGACGCGGCGCATCAGGTCATCGTTGAGCAGAGCGCGGGCGAGGGTTCAGGCTTCGGCGACGCTCTCTATCACAAGGCGGGCGCGCAAATTATCGATTCCGCCGACGACGTTTGGGCTCGGGCGGAGATGATCGTGAAGGTCAAGGAACCGATTGAGTCTGAATATCCGCGAATGCGTGAAGGGCAGTTGCTCTTCACCTACCTTCACCTCGCGCCTGATCGCGAACTCACTGACCAACTGCTGAAACGCAAAGTGACGGGCATTGCCTACGAAACGATCACTGATCGAAAGGGTGGCTTGCCGCTGCTGATGCCGATGTCGGAAGTTGCGGGACGCATGGCCATACAAGTCGGTGCCCACTACCTCGAGAAGATGGCCGGCGGCCGCGGCATTTTGCTGGGCGGGGTGCCCGGCGTGCCCGCCGCGAGAGTCGTAATCATTGGCGGCGGCGTGGTCGGAACAAATGCCGCGAAGATTGCGGTCGGCATGGGCGCTCACGTCACTATTATTGACAACAATCTCGATCGCCTCCGCGAGCTGGACGATATTTTTCTTTCCAAGATTTCAACTCTGGCTTCCAGCGCTTACATGATTCACGACGCGATTTCAAACGCCGATTTGATCGTCGGCGCCGTGCTGGTTCCCGGCGCCGCCGCGCCGCGACTGGTAACAAGAAGCATGCTGAAAGACGTGCCGAATGGCGCTGTGATAGTCGATGTCGCCGTGGATCAGGGCGGCTGCATTGAGACAACGCATCCGACTACCCACTCAGACCCGACATATTATGTTGAGGGAGTTTTGCACTACTGCGTGGCCAATATGCCTGGCGCAGTGCCCCGAACATCAACGTTCGCGCTGACCAATGCCACGCTGCCTTATGCGCTGAAGCTCGCCAACCAGGGGTTCTTTGAAGCAATCCGCAGCGATCCGGGATTGAAGGCCGGCGTCAACACCTACGCCGGTCACTGCACTTACGAGGCAGTTGCTCAAGCGCAAGGTCTCGCGTACACCAGCGTCGATGCGTTAGTGGAAGTGATCAGCGCCTCGGCGGTGTGATCAGTTTTTCTTAGCGGCGGATTAACGCGGATTAGACGAATCTGAAAAACAGTTTTTGACTCTGTCTTGTTCTGTGATCTGATCCGCGTTTGTCCGCGTAAATCTGCGGCTAGTATTCGCCCTAATCGTTCTTGCGGTCCAGCAACTTCTCAATACACTCGATCAGGCTTTCGCCCGAAACAGGTTTAGAAAGAAAAGCGTCTGCCTGTTCCGCATCATGGTTCGTTTCTTTTCGTTCCAAAGCGCTTAGCAGAATAACCGGAAGATGAGCAAGTGTCGGGCTGTTTCTTATGAAGCGGCAAAACTCGTGGCCGCTGAGATTAGGCATCATCGCATCGGTGACCACGACATCTATCGGAGTGGAAAGCGCCATCTTCATGGCCTCGAGCCCATCTGATGCAGGAATCACCTCGTACCCGGCTCGCTCAAGAAGAACTTCCAGGAAGCGTCGCAAGGCGCGATCATCTTCAGCCAGCA
>JBGPYG010000013.1:0-22410 GCA_041493085.1 Pyrinomonadaceae bacterium
GTTTATCCCGACTATCGATGAAGACGAAAGGGGAAAGGGGGAACGGGTAAAGGGGAAGGGCTAATTAACCCCTATTTCCCCTTTCCCCCTTCCCCTTTTACCCTTATTAAAAGCGGTTTTTGGTGACGGGCAGGTTAGGCCGTGCTAAGATTCGCCATCATGCATGCGGATGTAATCATTATCCGATTAATTTTTACTGGAATTCTCGTTGGCTCTGGATACGTTCTCAAACCTATCAATGGCAGTCCGTGGATCTCTGCCGCCGTCGGCGCCATCATTGCAGTCTCCATAATTCTCTTCGAACGAAGGATCAGGCGCGCCTCCTTAAAGACTTTGATCGGGGCCGCGGTTGGCTCGATCATGGGAATCGTTGGCGCTTTTCTTATCGGCTCTTTGATTAGCCGGCAGGAATCGCCCGCGGTGGCTGCTGAAGTCAAAACTTTTCTGACGCTGGCCTTGACGTTCTTCATGGCCTATGTGGGTCTGATGGTTGGAGCCGCCAAAGGCGACTATCTGGAACTGTCCGCCCTCGGCGGCATACTTACCGACAAAGCGTCGCGCCGCGACCTGAAAATTCTCGACACATCCGTAATCATCGATGGCCGCATCGCCGACGTTGCCGAGACAGGATTCCTCACCGGCTCGCTGATCATTCCGCAATTCATCCTGCGTGAACTGCAACAGGTGGCCGACTCTCCTGATTCGTCAAAGCGCCAGCGCGGGCGACGTGGGCTGGACATGCTCAACCGGCTGCAAAACAACAGCTCGCTCGACATTCAGATTGTCGAAACAGATTTTCCCGCAGTGCGCGAAGTTGACCTGAAACTAATCGAGCTTGGCAAACAACTGGATGCTGTGATCGTTACCAACGACTTCAACCTCAACAAAGTCTCGCAACTGCGCGGCGTAAGCGTGCTCAACATCAACGAGCTGGCCAACGCGCTCAAGCCGGTAGTGCTCCCGGGCGAGGCGATGCGTGTGTTCATCCTGAAGGAAGGCAAGGAATACAATCAGGGCGTTGCTTACCTTGACGATGGCACGATGGTCGTCGTCGATAACGCGCGCAGGCTGATTGGCAAGAATGCCGACATCGCAGTGACAAGTGTGCTTCAGACAACTGCCGGCAAGATGATCTTCGGGCGTCTCTGGGAAGAACCGGAGAATGGTTCTCCCAGCGGCGAGCATCGTATTAATGGTTCGCCGCGGCGCCAGTCGCGTGACTCCCGAAGCGGACCACTGCCCGTGCGCATCACTGATAGCGAGCCAATAACGGAATCGTAAAAAAGTGATAACTGATGAGTGATCGGCAAAGAGTAGCTGTTTTCTCTCCTCATTAGTTGTTACTTTTCAAAGCGTCGCGATCATTACCCTCCTAACCCATGAAGAGAATCTGCTAGTCGCTCGTCGTTCACCTGTCACTTTCTTATGAATGTTGCAATCATTCCCGCCGCCGGGCAAGGTACGCGGATGGCGGGCCAGCGGCCGAAGCAGTTTCTGGAGCTGGCGGGCACGCCAATTATTTTCCACACACTCAAAGCTTTCGAGCAGTGCCCTGCAATTCAGAAAATCATAGTGGTTATAGCCGCTGAGGAAATCGCGAGGTTTCTTTCCCTTGCCGGCAAACACGATCTGCGAAAAATCCAAGCGGTGGTGCCGGGAGGTGCAACCCGGGCCGAATCGGTCATTCATGGTTTGCAGACTGTGGAAGAAGCGACTGCGGACATCGTGGCAGTTCACGATGGCGTGCGCCCGTTTGTAACACCCGATGAGATTGCTCGAACAGTCGAGGCTGCCAAACTCGAGGGAGCGGCTATCCTGGTTTCGACTCCGGTCGACACCATGAAAGAAGTCAGGGACGGAGCGGTTGTGAAGACTCTCAAGCGCGCGGAGCTGCGCAACGCGCTGACACCGCAGTGCTTTACCTATAAACTACTTCGCCGCGCCTACGAAGAGGCGGACGTTTCTGATCCGGAATTAACGGATGAGAGTTCGCTCGTCGAACGTCTGGGCGTCAGGATCGCTACCGTTGAAGGAAGCTCGCGCAATATCAAGATTACGCGGCCGGAAGATATTGCGGTCGCGGAAGCGATACTGAAGTCAGTGGGCAGTGAGCTGTGAGCAGTGGGCAGTAAAGCCGCTCAGCTATGGACCTGTAGACAAGTACTAAACCATTATCTGCACACTGCACACTGCACACTGCACACTGCACACTGATTTTTATGTTCCGCATCGGCATCGGCAATGACACGCACCGGCTGGTTGAAGGCCGCCCGCTGATGCTCGCCGGTGTGCACGTAGCCTGTGACCGGGGCGGCGAGGGCCACTCTGACGCCGATGTTCTGTTGCATGCTATCGCCGACGCGATTCTTGGCGCGCTTTGCGAGGGCGATATCGGAATGCACTTTCCGGATAGCGATCCGCAATGGCAGGACGCGAACAGTTTGCAGCTCCTCGCGCGCGTTGTCTGGCTGGCGCATGAGCGCGGCCTTCATGTCGTAAACGTTGATTCTACGATTATGCTTGAGAGCCCACAGCTCCGGCCTTACGTGTTTTCTATGCGAGAAAACATCGCGGAGGTGCTGGGCGTGGAGCTTTCCTGCGTTAGCGTGAAAGCGAAGACCGGAGAAAGACTGGACGCAGTGGGGCAGGGACAAGCTGTTTCCGCGCAAGCGGTAGTCCTGTTAGAAGCAAACTAAGGGGAAACGTTTGAGACCGCAGGACGTAATTCGCAAAAAGCGCGATGGCGAGCAGCTCTCACGCGAAGAGATCACCTTCTTCATCGAGGGGGTGACGCGAGAAACAATCGCCGACTACCAGATTAGCGCGTGGCTGATGGCCATCTACCTCAACGGCATGAACGACGCCGAGCAGGAGATCCTGACCGACGCCATGCTGCATTCGGGTAACACGCTCGACTTTTCCAACATCGCAAAACCAAAAGCCGACAAACATTCCACCGGCGGAGTTGGCGACAAGACGTCTCTCTTGATCGCGCCGATGGTGGCAGCTTGCGGAATCTGCGTGCCGATGATTTCGGGGCGTGGTTTGGGACACACAGGCGGCACGCTCGATAAGCTCGAATCCATTCCGGGTTATCGCGTGGATCTTAGCGCCACGGATTTTGAACGCGTGCTAAAGACTGTGGGCTATGCAATGTCGGGACAGACAGCGGAATTGGCTCCGGCGGATAAGAAGTTGTACGCGCTGCGAGACGCGACCGCCACCGTTGAGGCGATACCATTGATCGTGGCGTCGATAATTTCAAAAAAAGGCGCCGCCGGTCTCGATGCCATGGTGATAGATGTGAAGGTGGGCTCAGGCGCGTTTATGCGTGAGGAAGATCGAGCGAGGGCGCTGGCGCATGCTCTGGTTAAAACGGGTAATGCCTGTGGCATTCGTACGCGCGCATTGGTAACCGACATGAACCAACCGCTGGGACAGGCGGTGGGGCACTCGGTCGAAGTGAAGGAGTGTATTGAGCTGTTGCGTGGCGAAGCGGCGGAGGGCGCTCGTCCGGTTCTTGATCTCTCGCTCGAGCTTTCAGCCCACATGCTGGTTCTTTGCCACGTCGATGATTCGCTTGACGCGGCTCGCGCTCGTCTGCAAAAGACTCTGAGCTCGGGGGAGGCGCTGGAGCGTTTTCGTCAGAACGTAGAGGCACAGGGTGGAGAGCCGCGCGTCTGTGACGACCCGGCTGGTTTTCTTCCTTTGGTCACGGAATCGTTTAGGGTAGAATCGCCGCGTTCAGGTTTCGTTACCAAAGTTAATACAGCGGAGATCGGACACGCGATTGCTGCTATCGGCGGGGGGCGTGTGCGCATCGACGACGCAATTGACCCTTCAGTTGGTTTCATCGCTGAAGCCAAGATCGGAGATCGCATTAGTGAGGGCGCGGCCCTCGGCGGAGTCTATTGTCGCGACGAGTCGAAGGCCAGGGAAGCAGTCCAGCGTATTCAGACCGCGTACGAAATCGGCGATCAACCCCCAACCGAAATACCGCAATTGCTGAGGGAAGTAATAAACGAATGAGGCTGGTATTCTGCTCCACGCTTGTTGTTCTCTGCCTGCTGGCGGTTTTCGGCTCGGCCTGCAATCGCAGCAACTACGGGGCCGACGACAAGTCGAAGATTCGTGTAGGTATTGTTTTTGATATCGGCGGCAAGGATGATCGTTCGTTCAATGCAGCGGCGTGGGCGGGCGCGAAGTGTGCGGAAACGGGGAAGTGGCCGGACGGTACGAGTTGCGGCAAGCCGCCGCTGAACATTGTGCTGCGCGATATCGAACCCGGCAACCCGACCTCTATCGAACCCGCGATGCGCGCCTTCGCGGAACGCAATTATGACCTCATTATCGGCATTGGGTTTGCGCAAACTCCGATTATCGAACTCGTGGCGAAGGACTATCCAAACATTCGCTTTGCGATCGTCGATGGCGTCAGCGATCTGCCAAACGTGGCGTCGTTGGTGTTCAAGGAGCACGAAGGTTCATACCTGGTGGGAATGCTGGCTGCCAAAACCAGCAAGACCGGGACGATCGGATTCCTTGGCGGCATGGACATCGGCTTGATTCATCGGTTTAGAGGTGGCTACGAAGAAGGCGCGCGCGCCGTCAATCCCAATATTCGCGTAATACCAAACTATGTCGGCGTTACTGATGCCGCCTGGAACAATCCCGGTAAAGGCAAAGAGATCGCACTCGCGCAAATCAGCAAAGGCGCGGACGTGATTTTCACCGCGGCTGGTAACTCCGGCTTGGGCGCCTTCGACGCTGTTGAGCAAGCAGGCAAGCAAAATGGACGGGCAACGCACTTCGTTATTGGCGTCGACGCGAATCAAAACATGGTCAAGCCGGGATTCGTTCTGACCAGTATGGTCAAACGTGTGGACAACGCCGTCTATGCAATTGTTCAGGATGTGGTTAGTGGGCAGTTCAAAAGCGGTTTTCACGTCTATGGTTTGGATAAGGATGGTGTGGGCTATGCGATGGACGACAACAACAAGGACCTTGTCACTCCTGAAATGATCCAACAGGTTGAAGCAGCGAAGAAGAAAATTATCAGCGGCGAGATCAAAGTTACAGATTTGATGTTGAAGTAGCCGGTCTTTGGTCTTAGGTCTTTGGTCTTTGAGCAAATCGCTTTGAGCTCAGTACTTACCGCTTATTACGTTGACAGCCACCCTCCGCTTGAGGAGCTTTCAATTGGAAAAGACAAATTTTGAGAATCTGCAGATTTACAAACTATCGGAGAAATTGTCGGATCAGTTGTGGAAGATTGTTGTTCGTTGGGACGTGCTTGCAGGGGACACAGTGGGCAAGCAACTTGTCCGAGCGGGCGACAGCATCGGCGCTAACATTGCAGAAGGAAGTGGAAGAGGAACCGATCCAGAGATTCGTCGTTTTCTGAGGATAGCCAGGGGTTCGCTATATGAGACGCAGCATTGGCTCCGCCGAGCCTACCGCAGAAGGCTACTTAGCGAGAAGCAGGTTGGTGACCTTCTGCCTTTAGTGAAAGAACTGACACCAAAGTTGAACGCTTATCTACGCTCGATCGGGTCATTGGAAAAGAGACGCCGGTCACTTGCCAAGATCGAATAAGAGAGCTCATTTCGGAAATCAAAGACCAAAGACCAAAGGCCAAAGACCCAAGACCAAAGACCAAAACCAGTGCTCGAGTTAAGAAACATCACAAAACGCTTTGGAGAGGTTTTGGCGAACGACAACGTAAACATTGTTGTGAAGCCGGGAACGATCCATGCGATCGTTGGTGAAAACGGCGCCGGCAAGTCTACCGCGATGCGTATCGCGTATGGATTCTACAAGGCCGACAAAGGCGAGATTCTCATCGATGGTCAGGTGAGAAATATCTCAACTCCACATGATGCGATTGCGCTCGGAGTTGGCATGGTGCATCAGCACTTCATGCTCGTGGCGACCATGACTGTGGCTGAGAACATTGTCTTGGGCGCCGAGCCTGGCAGCGCAGTGGCTCTCGACCTCGACCGAGCGAGCGCCGAGATTCGCAAGCTCTCTGAAGAATTCAAGCTAGCCGTTAATCCTAATGCAGTCATCGAGCATCTTTCAGTTGGCCAGCAACAGCGCGTTGAGCTGCTAAAGGCGCTGTATCGTCATGCTCGCTTGTTGATCCTCGACGAGCCCACCGCCGTTTTAACGCCGCAGGAAGTTGAAGAATTCTTTTCCATACTGCGCAGAATGCGCGAGCAAGGAAAGACCGTAGTAATAATCACTCACAAGCTGGCTGAGGTTCTGGCAATCTCGGATGAGGTCACCGTGATGCGCGACGGTCGTGTGGTCGGTCGCGTGCAGACCAGCGAAACCAATGCCGCGGAGCTTGCTCGTATGATGGTGGGCCGCGAAGTGCTTTTTCGCGTTGAAAAGCCCGATGCTAAACCCGGCGGTGCTGAGTTGACTGTTCAAAACTTGTCAGTTGTCGCCAGAGGCGCAACGAAGCGCTTGAATGACGTTTCTTTTGAAGTTCGTAAAGGCGAGATCCTCGGCATTGCAGGAGTGGAAGGGAACGGACAGACGGAATTGGTTGAAGCGCTTGCCGGCCTGATAAACCCTTCGCAGCTTTCAGGCAAGATCCTGTTTGAAGGTCGAGACATTACTAAGGAAGGTGCGCGATTGCGGCGAGAAGTGGGAATCGCTCATATCCCAGAAGATCGACATCGCCGCGGTCTGCTGCTCGAATTCGATCTCTCCGAGAATTCCATTCTCGGAGTGCACTATCGCAAGCCTATCGTCAGCTACGCCGGCGTCCTCTTGGACAACACCGCGATTCGCAGGCGAGCAAATGAGATTATCGAAGGGTTTGACGTACGACCGGCTAATCCGGACCTGCCTGCACGTTCTCTCTCCGGAGGGAACCAGCAAAAATTAATAATCGGTAGAGAGTTTAAAGTCGAACCGAAGCTTTTGCTGGTGTCTCAGCCGACGCGAGGCGTTGATATAGGGGCAATCGAGTTTATCCATCGCAAGCTGGTTAGTCTGCGCGACACTGGTTGCGCGATTTTGTTGGTGTCAGCCGAGCTCGAAGAAGTTACGTCGCTTTCAGACCGCTTATTAATCATTCATGAAGGACGCATTGTGGGCGAGGTCGATCCGAAGGTGGCAACTATTGAAGAGATCGGATTGCTGATGACGCGCGGACACTAAAGCGGTCTTTGGTCTTTGGCTTTTGGTCTTTGCTTTCAATTTGGCAGAGCGACTCTGATTAATTTGAGTCTCCAGCTAATTAGCTCAAGCAAAGACCTAAGACCAAAGCCCAAAGACCTAGCAAGCGAATCTGAGATTTAAGATTCAAGATCTGAAACTCAATGAAACTTTTACGCGAACTATTGTTTCCGCTGATCGCCGTCGTGGCCGCCTTCATTGTTGGTGGAATCCTAATCCTCATCATTGGCGATAATCCCCTCGAAACGTACCGGTTACTTTTCGGCAGCGCTCTCTCCTGGCCGGTCGGCATCGGCTACACACTTTTTTATGCGACGCCATTGATCTTCACGGGCCTTGCCGTGCTTGTTGCTTTTCGTTGCGGCCTGCTCAATATTGGGGCGGAAGGTCAGCTCTACATTGGGGCGTTTGCCACAGCCTGGGTCGGCATTACCTTCGCGAATCTGTCTCCGTGGTTTTTGATTCCGATGTGTTTTATAGCGGCGATTGTCGGCGGCGGCGTGTGGGGTGCAATTCCCGGCATATTGAAAGCACGCTTCGGATCGCACGAAGTTATCAACACCATCATGTTGAACTTTCTGGCGGTAGCACTACTGAGTTACTTCACTCAATACCACTATAAAGCGCCAGGTGATCCGATCATGGAGAGCATCCCCATCGGACCGGGTGCCCACATCGCGCGGCTGGGCAAGTTTATTCCGGGCATGCCGCAATTTATTCCTCTCAACCTTGCGTTTGTACTGGCCCTGATCTGTTGCGGGCTTGTCTATATTTTTCTTTGGCGGACCAAATGGGGTTATGAACTGCGGTCCACTGGAACTAATCCCAGCGCGGCCGAGTATGGCGGCATCTCGGTTCGCAAACAGATTGTCATAGCCATGACCATCTCCGGCTCGCTCGCGGGAATGGTTGGTATCAATGAAGTGCTTGGTTATCGCTATCGTTACTACGACGGGTTTTCAGACAACTATGGTTTTACCGGCATCGCCGTCGCACTGCTCGGTCGCAACCATCCAGTGGGCGTCATCATAGCAGCGCTGCTGTTTGCTGTTCTCCAGCGCGGCGGCATCCCAGTCGATGCCTTCACCCAGCACGTGACAAAAGATATCGTTCAGGTGTTGCAGGGCACAATAATTCTGTTTGTGGCGGCGGAGGCTTTCTTCCGCGGTCCGTTTGCGAAGTTTGGTTTGCTGAAACGCTCAAAGGTGTAAACCTCGAAGGTGTAATCCACGAAGGTGTAGTCTATGTCTGAAATTTTCACCATAGCACTGGTTTGGTCAACCATCCGACTGTCAACTCCATTGGTCCTGGCCGCACTCGGCGGTTTGTTTTCCGAGCGCTCAGGTGTGATCAACATCGCTCTCGAGGGGATGATGCTTGCCGGGGCGTTTACGGCCGCGGCAGTGACATACGCAGCAGGAAATCCCTTTGTGGGACTGGCGGCCGGAATGATGGCCGGGATGTTGATTGCCGCGATTCACGCTGTGGCTTGCATTCGTTACAAAGCCGATCAAGTTGTCACCGGCACGGCGATCAATATTCTCATGCTCGGTTTGCCCGCTTTTCTGAGCGGCGCCTTCTTTCTTTCCTCCGGATCAACGCCCCAGATTCCCAAAGACCACCTGATACCGTGGACGCCTATCGTCATGGCGCTCGTCCTGGTCCCTCTAAGCTGGTACGTGCTTTACAAAACTCCATTTGGATTGCGGCTGCGGTCGGTTGGCGAAAACCCCGAAGCCGCGGATGCCGCCGGTGTGCCCGTCGCGCGCATGAGATATGCGGGCGTGTTATTGTCCGGAGTACTGGCAGGAATTGGCGGAGCTTATCTTTCAATCGGGCAGTCGTCGTTGTTTACCAGAAACATGACCTCCGGCCGCGGCTTCATTGCGCTGGCAGCCCTGATCTTCGGCAAGTGGCGCCCCTTTCAAACGTTGCTCGCCTGTCTCTTGTTTGGTTTCACCGAAGCCATCTCGATCCAGATGCAGGGTGTGGTGAAGCTGCCATCGGGCGAGGATATTCCGGTCCAGTTCATTCAAATGGTTCCTTACGTCCTGACTATCATTGTCCTGGCGGGATTCATCGGCTCGTCGCGGCCGCCGCAGGCCCTGGGCATTCCCTATCAGAAGGAGCGATAAGGGAACTGGAATCCTTTACTACACACCGATGAGCGGGAGAATGTCAGAAGGAATGGCTAAGTCGGATCTTTATTCGCGCGCTGAGAATGCTGCGCGGACAATCCGCGCGCGCAGCGCCGCTGAAGCGCGCGTTGCGATCGTGTTGGGCAGTGGACTCGGCGGCTTTGCCGAAGAGTTTAAGGAGCCAGTCAGTTTGCCCTACAACGAAATTCCCGGCTTCGTCTCCTCAACTGCGCAGGGGCATGTTGGCCGTCTTGTGATTGGAAAAGTCGAGGGCGTGCCGGTTTTGGCAATGCAGGGGCGAGTACATTATTACGAAGGATATTCGCTCGAGGAAGTAACTTTTCCCATCAGAACTTTCAAGCTCCTTGGGGTTGACACGCTAATCCTCACTAACGCCGCTGGCGGAATAGACGTGCAACTGAGTCAGGGCGCATTGATGGTCATAAGCGATCATCTGAACTTCATGGGAGTTAATCCGCTGCGCGGGCCTAACGACGAACGCTTCGGCCCACGCTTTCCTGACATGTCGGAAGTTTATTCGCGCGAGTTGCAGGAGCTGGTAATTGAAGAGTCGCGGGCTTTGGGAATTACCATTCGTCGCGGTATTTATGCCGCACTCGCGGGACCATGCTACGAAACGCCCGCGGAGATTCACATGCTGCGCTCTTTTGGCGCCGATGCGGTGGGAATGAGCACGGTCCCGGAAGCAATCGTCGCGCGCCAAATGGGGATGAAGATTTTAGGCATCTCGTGCATTACCAATATGGCTGCCGGCATCAGTGAAAATCCAATTAACCATGAGGAAGTGATGGAGACGGGACAGCGAGTTCGAGAAACGTTTACGAAGCTGCTGCGCCAGGTGATTGCGAAGGCGCCAAACTAGTAAAGTGCATTGTCGTTTAGAAAGTGTACACTGCGTGACGAACCGGACAAGTCCGGATTCTAAACGGATAGTTTGTAGGGGCGGACCTGAGTGTCCACCAAACCAGGGCGCACAAGCAGGTGCGCCCCTACAATCTCGCCAACACAGGGAAGAAGAGTTTTTGTGAGTCTAATTATTGGCATTTCCGGCGGCACCGGATCGGGTAAGACTACGGTAGCAAACCGCATACTGGAAACGGTCAGGGCGAGCGAAGTTGTCTTCATTCAGCAGGATTCTTATTACCGTAATCTCAAGGATCTGCCGCTTGACTATCGCCAGCTTGCTAACTTCGATCATCCCGACGCGCTGGACAACGACCTGCTCGTCAACCACATTCGCAGGTTAAAAGCAGGCGAGCCCATTGAACTGCCAATCTACGATTTCAAAACACATACTCGCTTAAACGAAACGCGATCGGTAGAAGCCAAGCCCATTGTTATTGTCGAAGGCATACTGATCTTTGCCGATCCACGCCTGCTTGAGCAGTTAGACATCAAAGTGTTTGTCGACACGCCCGACGACATTCGTTTTATTCGACGTCTGCACCGCGACATCGCGGAGAGAGGTCGAACGGTAGAATCTGTTATCGAACAGTACCTGGCCACGGTGCGGCCAATGCATATGCAGTTTGTCGAGCCCTCAAAGCGCCACGCTGACGTCATCATTCCGGAAGGTGGTCATAATGTTGTGAGCATAGACCTGCTTAGCGGAAAAATTCGTGAGAGGTTGGCTGACGCTCTAACCTCAGTTGGAGGTCAATCTTGAACGAAGAGAGTTTGCAGCAGCTCATTGAAACGGCGAAGAAGGCGCGGTTGCAATCCATTGCGCCTTTCTCAAACTTCCTGGTCGGCGCCGCGGTGAAGACCGAGGATGGAAAAGTCTACATCGGGTGTAACGTTGAAAGCGCGAGCTACGGACTAACGGTTTGCGCCGAGCGCGTTGCCATCTGGAAGGCTTTGTCGGAAGGCGAAAGACACTTTACCGAACTGGCGATTGTCGCCGACACTGAATCGTTAACGCCCCCCTGTGGCACTTGCCGCCAGATCATCTGGGAGTTTGCAAAGGACGCAACGATCGTGCTGGGGAATCTTCGTGGGGAAACTCAGATAGTTTCAATCGGAGAACTTTTGCCCCGCGCTTTCGATGCGCGCTTTCTTAGCGCCGCGAAAGAGTCAGCAAAGGAATCGTCCAAAGAATCATCGTAACGATCCAGGCCAGCCAAAGCATTGTCATTTATCTTATGTCAAAGAAAATATTCATCGTCTTTACGCTCGTCGCCACGATGCTTGCCAACGTATTACCGGCCGCCGCGCAACGGAATAGGGGGCGCCGCATGACGCGAGTGGATCTTCTGGTGCTGAACGGCACGCTCGTAACCATGGACAAGGATCACCGCGTCATCCCGGACGCAGGTATTGCCGTTGCGGCGGGGCGCATCGTAGCCGTTGGCTCGAGCCGAGATATCATCAGGATGTACACGGCGCCGGAGAGAGTCGATGCCGGCGGGAGAACCATCATCCCTGGACTCATCAACGGACACACGCACATTCCCATGACCTTGTTCAGAGGCCTGGCTGACGATCTCGATCTGCAGGATTGGCTCACGAAGTACATCTTCCCGGCCGAAGCCAAGAATGTTTCCGAGGAATTCGTGCGCGCAGGAACGCGGTTAGGGTTAGCCGAGATGATTCGCGGTGGTACGACGACCTACTGCGATATGTACTACTTCGAAGACGCGATTGCCGATGAAACTGCGAAGGCGGGCGTGCGCGGAGTTTTGGGGGAAACCGTAATCGACTTTCCGGTCGCGGATAACAAGACCAACGCTGAGGCCATGGCCTATGTCGAGAGGTTTGTCCAGAAGTGGAAAGGGAATGATTTGATCGTTCCGGCCATTGCGCCGCACGCTCCGTACACTGTTTCCGAGGAACACCTGAAGGCGATTCGTGCTTTCTCAGATCGAACCGGCGCGCCGATTGTGACGCACATTTCTGAGACGAAAAAAGAAATTGATGACAGCCTCAAGGCGAAAGGCGCCACTCCCGTCGACTATCTCGCGCGCATTGGATTTCTAAGCGATCGCGTGATTGCCGCGCACATGGTTTGGCCCAGCGCCGGCGAGATCGAGATATTGAAACGAGCCGGAGTGGGTGTGGTTCACAATCCGCAGTCAAACATGAAGCTGGCGTCCGGCGTGGCGCCGGTTCCGAAGATGATGGCGGCAGGCGTGAGAGTCGGCCTGGGGACGGACGGTGCGGCGTCGAACAACGATTTGAACATGTGGGAAGAGATGGACACGGCCGCCAAGCTCCACAAGGTGTTCAGTGGCGATCCAAAAGTGATGTCCGCGGAAGAAGCATTTGAGTTGGCCACCATTCGCGGCGCTCAGGCTCTACATATGGAAAAGGAGATCGGCTCGATAGAAACAGGAAAGCGAGCCGACTTGGTCATCGTTGACCGCGATTCACTTAATCAAATACCGCTCTACAATGTTTATTCCGACTTGGTTTATGCGACCAAAGCTTCAGACGTACAAACAGTAATCATCAACGGCCGCGTTGTGATGCGCGACCGCCGTTTGTTGACGCTGGATGAGACCGCAATAAAGGAAGGGGCGCGCGTCTTCCGTGAAAGAATAATCAAGAGTCTCGGCGGTTCTGTCACCCCGGAATAGTGTGGAGCCTACTGTTTCCCTGGACTAGTCACGCGAGCCAGCGTCGCTGTCTGATTTCTGCTCACGAACCTCGACAAATAAAACAACTCTTCACCGACCCTTTGGGAAATCTGGCCCCTAATGGACTTAAGGTCGATCAATGGCCGCGGGTGAAGGATGGCTAAGTTCCGCCGTGGTTCAAACAAAAAATACCTGAACACGGCGAGCCTCCGCCGCTGGAAGAAGGGAAGATGTACGAAGCCGGAAGGCAGGAGTCTAACAGCTTCCGATGCAAGAAATCTTTTATTGACAGGATCTCCGAGCCAGCGATAGACTCCCGCCCGTATTAATTTTCTCTTTCTCATTAGCCTTTTTGTTTTACGAGCGACTCACTGCGTTCGCGTGCGACTCACATCGCGTAAGCCCTCCACGTCCACGAGTGATTTAATTAATTAACTGAAAGAGTCCAGCATGTTTCGGAACTCTTCACTCTCCCCACAGACCATCTTTAAGCGGGGTCGGCGCGACTTCTGGACAACAGTATTGGTGCCAGCCAATATCTGCCAGCCAGCTCATGCAATGAACTCCGCAAATCAATTTCAACAAGCGCCGCGACCCGAAGGCGCGCCTCATGTCCCGTCAAAACTTTTTGAAAGGTTAAGGAGATTATGACCTACATCACACAACTAACTGGGCGCAAAACAATGTCCATCCCGCAGATCATGACGATGATGTTGGCCGGCTTCGTGCTGGTCGTATTGCAGTCGAGCACCGTCCAGGCGCAGTGGACAACCAACGGTACAAACATCAACAACACCAATACGGGGAATGTCGGCATCGGGACGACGACCCCTGGTAGCAAGTTAGTGGTTCAAGGGCCAGTTTCCACAGATGGGTCTGCAAAATATTCAGTCCAGGTTATCGATACGGCTGCACAAGGAACAGGGGTTGGAGGAGGAGTTGTCTTTACTGGGAAATACGATGGGGCAGGTAACCTCGCAAACTTTGGCTCGGTGCAGGGAATAAAGGAAAACAGCACCAACGGCAATTACGCTGGCGCGCTGATATTTGCCACCAGAGCAAATGGTGTCGCACCAGCCGAGCGATTGAGAATTGACTCCTCCGGCAACGTTGGCATCGGCAATACAGTGCCAACCGAGTTTGTTCACGTTCGCAAAGACCAGAATGCAGCAACTCATCTACTAGTGGAAAATGCCACTGCCGGGGCTTCAGCCTATGCAGACCTTCAGGTGAAGAATAACTTAGGTAATTTTGCTCAGTTTGGACTTTATTCGTCTACCACGACCACCGCTGGTGCGCTTGCTTCAGGCAACGCTTTTGCTTACACCACGTCTCCGGCGATGGTGATCATGGCGAACAATGCAGCTGGCGTGATCAAGTTCGCAACCGGTGGCCTTAGTGAGCGGATGCGTATCGATGCGAGCGGCAACTTCGGTATCGGCACGACTACTCCCTCCAGCAAGCTGCACGTAGTCAGCGGCACCGACAATAGTACGTCGCTACTGAGGCTCGACACTGGCGTGCATGGCGGGACGTCGATGGTAGTGTACGGCACAACGAACAATGAGAGCGGCTTTGACATGTCGGTATACCGCGCCGGGCTATATTTCAGCCGCTTCGGGGTGAACAACACCGGGAACGTCTATCTGCAGCCGGGAGGCGGCAGCGTCGGCATCGGCACCTCCACGCCCAACTCGAGCTACGCGTTTGATGTTAACGGCAATGCTAATGTCACCGGCAACCTCAACACATCAGGCACGATTACAGGTGGCAATATTGTCGCTAAGTACCAGGACGTCGCGGAATGGGTTCAGTCTTCGCAGGAGCTTCGGGCTGGCACAGTCGTCGTCCTCGATCAAACAAAATCCAATCAGGTGATCGCCTCTTCGCAAGCCTACGACACGCGCGTCGCCGGCGTGATCTCATCCCAACCCGGAATTACACTCGGTGAAAACGGCGCAGGCAAAGTGTTGGTTGCGACCACCGGCAGGGTAAGGATCAAAGTCGACGCTTCGCGCGGATCGATCCAGATCGGTGACTTGCTGGTGACGAGCGACCTCGCAGGCGTCGCCATGAAATCTCAACCCATCGATGTCGGTGGTGCGCAGATTCATCGCCCCGGCACATTGATCGGCAAAGCGCTCGAGCCGTTAGAGAAGGGCGTTGGTGAAATCCTGGTGTTACTCAGTTTGCAGTGAGTTAGCTAAAAACAGCGTACCGGTTTCGTTTCATATCATGTTCCAGGAGTGTCCCTCATGATGCGCGTTTACCATTCCGTGTTTGCCGCCATGGTTAAGAGCTTAGCGTTCCTACAAAATCGCTTAGGCGCGAATAAGAAAGCGCGTCGTGTTCCTTTTCCTGGACGGGCTAGAGTAGATCGGCAAGTCGCCAGGGCACTCTGCGTCGTGCTGGTCGTTTCGCTGCTTGCTACCGCGAGCCCATCCGCTCGACACACCATTGCGGGCCTGGCTCGGGAATCGCGGGTACGCTTGGCGTCCTGGACGAGTCCGAATAGTCTTCCCACGAAACTGTTTCGTAGCTTGGCCGACAGTTACGGCCGTTACGAGAGTTGGCTTAGCGCTCATGCAGCGGGAAGGTTGCGCAAGACTGGAAACGATGTGAGTGCGCCGCAGCCCGCAGAACACGCCGCCGGCACCGGGTCAATGCCGTTTGTGCCGACCATGATCCCGCCTCCGCCGCCAGACGCGCCACCGACCTTTACTGATGACCCATTAGTCGCCGGAGCGACAATTGTGCAGGCGCTGCATATCACGCAGTTACGGGATGCAGTCAATCTAGTAAGGGCTCGTGCCGGGTTGGCGGCAGCTTCCTGGGCCGAGTCGGTAGCCCCGGGCGTGCAAATCAAAGCCGCGCATATTCTGGAGTTGCGAACCCGGCTGGATGACGCGCGCACTGCGCTTGGTTTGCCGGCGGCCAGCTATTCGCTTCCGGCGCCGAGCATCAGCGGCGGCATCAGGGCGGCGCATGTGCAGGAGTTACGCGACCTCATCAAGGAGATGCTGGGTACAACAAGTAGCGCAGATTCGGCGGTTACCCGGCTCGATCCGGCAAACCAAACAGGCGGTGGAGGCGAGAATCCTCTCTCGCGCAACTACAATTGGAGCATTCCGCTCGTCGGTCTTCCCGGCCGTAGCGGCCTCGATCTCGGCCTTTCGCTAAGCTACAACTCGCTCGTTTGGACCAAACACGGTTCCAGCATTTCCTTCAATGACGATGGCGGCTTTCCCAGTCCCGGTTTTCGGTTGGGCTTCCCGGTTATTCAGCCCCTGTATTACAACTCCGAGGTGGGCAAGTATGCCTTCATGCTAATCACGCCGGACGGCGGCCACACTGAGCTGCGACAGGTAAACGCTTCGGCTTTGTACGAAGCAGCCGACTCGTCTCATCTATTGCTCGACACAGCCACCATGGTGTTGCGCACCACCGACGGCACACAACTCTCGTATGCCTGGAAGGGAATCGACTACCAGTGCACGCAGATCAAAGATCGCAACGGCAACTTCATCACCGTCAACTACACCGCGTTTGGCCGGGTTAGCACGGTGGTCGACACGCTGGGACGCGTCATCACGTTCAATTACGATGGCACTAACTACCTGACTTCCATAACGCAACTTTGGAATGGACAAGGCCACACCTGGGCGTCATTTGAGTACTATCCGGCCGCCGAGATTCACACAGATTTCCAGGGCCTCACTGTTCTTGGACCGCAAAATGGGTCAACCATTAAAGAGCTCTCCAAAGTTACACTCGATGATAATTCGCGGTTTGAGTTTGACTACACTTACTGGGGGCAGATTTGGAAGCTAAGAAATTACGCCGCCGACGGTCATCTGCTTAATTATCGGGCCTACAATCTCCCGGGAAACTGGCTTACACCGCAAACTGATTGCCCTCGCTTCACCGTGCGCGTCGACTGGGCCGAAAACTGGAACCGCAGTGGTCCGAATGGGACGTCGGGACTGCCGGGCGGAGCAGAACAGGAAGTCCAAACTGCCTCGTGGATTGTTCCCGCGAGTGCATCGTGGAATTTGCCTGACGGCACTCCGCAAACAGGAACACTGGCACAAGTAACCGCTGCTGACGGCACCTATAACAAGATCTATTTCGCCGGCGCCGCTGGCACATCCTCAGGTTGGCGCCGAGGCTTGCCATCGTTGGTGGAGACTTACGGTAAGACCACTCCGGACCAGAGCAGTCCGATCAAACAACGAAGCTCAGTAACCTCGTGGACGCAGGACGACGAGAATGTTTCCTACCCGCTTAATCCGCGTGTCCTGGAGACGAACGTCTACGACTACAATGCGTCTGGTCAAATTCAGAACCGGGCGCGTACCAGCGTCACCCATCAGACCGCGAACTTTGCCGACGGCACGAGTTGCCGTCTGCCGCAGGACGTTTCCGAGTATCAGGCAAACGCCACCACTGTCTTGCGCCGCACGCATACCGATTACAATCTGGCCGCGACTTACACCGACCGTCGCATCATAGGCCTGGTGAGTGAGCAAAGACTTTATGAGGTTGATCCTAATACCCAGACTGAGACGCTGATGTCGAAAGTTGGCTTCGCCTATGACGAGGGTTCAATTCAGGGAACAGATGCGCCCGTACAGCACGACAACACGAACTATCCCGCGAGCTTCCTCACTGGACGGGCTAATCTTTCAAGCGTGAAACGTTACAATGCTTCAGATGTTTCGCAGTTCACTACCTCAACCATGTTCTACAACACGGCCGGCGCGGTGGTGAAGATAGTTGATCCAGCCAATCATCCGGTGCTGATCAGTTACACGGATCAATTCTCGGCAGACGGCACTACGCTGGACGCGTCGCGTCCGTCCACTTTGGCCTATCCAACCATGGTGACTGACCCCGACAATTACACTTCGAATGTTCGTTACCATTACGACTTTGGCGCGGTAACTTGGAAACAAACGCCACAGCCGAATGCAGTCGCTAATCTTCCCGGACCGCAGCAGGCATTCACTTACGACAGCATTGGCCGGTTGCAAAAGGCTGCCAATCTAACGAACGGCGCTTACACTCGCTATGTCTACCCGAGCTCTCAATCAGGCAGCCAAAACCGCATCGACACTTATGCAACGATCATCGACGGCGCGAGTGAGCAAAACGGGAACGAAGCGCATTCATTCAGCATTGCCGACGGTTACGGCCGCGTTATTGCCAGTGCGTCGAGCCATCCCGACATCACCGTACCGACTCCGCCGGCACCGGAAAGATTCAGCGGACAACTCGTGCTTTACAACAATGTCGGGCGCGCCATCAAAACTTCGAACCCGACTGAGACTTACGCCAGCGGCATGCCATCACAGTGGGCTGCCAGCGGCGACGACGTCTCGGCTGGCTGGCTCTACACGCAGCAAACTTACGACTGGAAAGGACGGCCGTTGGTGACCACCAACACCGATGGCACGACGAAAGAAGCAAGCTATTCCGGCTGCGGCTGCGCGGGCGGTGAAGTTGTAACACTAACCGACGAAACTAGCCGGCAGCAGAGAACTACTACCGACGTTCTCGGACGGCCCTGGAGAGCTGAGATCCTGAACTCGGGTGGCAGCACTTACTCGACTACGACTAACACCTACAACGCTCGCGACCAGGTTACGCTTTCACGGACATATCAGGGCGCGGAAACAAGCACTACGTATCAAGACACGATCACTACCTATGATGGCTACGGCCGTCCTAGCACTCAGAAGAATGCTGAACAGACAAGCCCGACGACTTACACCTATAACCCCGATGATGGGGTTGACGTAATAACGGATGGTCGGGGCGCAACCACGACGTTTGCGTACAATGCCCGGCGCCTCGTTACCAGCATCGCCTATGGTGGCGGATATTCCGCGCCGGGTGTAACACTTAGCTACGATGGAGCGGGTAATCGTACCTCAATGACTGACGGAGTGGGCGCTGTCACTTACAACTACGATCAGTTGTCTCGCTTGCAGTCTGAAGCACGCTACGTCAACGATCTGGGCCAGTCATACACGCTTACCTATGGCTATGATCTGGCAGACCAGGTGACCAGCATCGCAGAGCCAGCACAGTTTGGCTCTACGGTAATTAATACCTACGATTCCGCGGGGCAACTCACGGACGTAACCGGTTCTGGCGGCGGCGCCTCGCAGTATGCAACCGGCATGCAATACCGCGCTTCGGGAGCGCTCAAACACCTCAACTATGGCAATTCGCTCACGCTTGATCTGACGTACAATAACCGCTTGCAAGCTGCGCAATACGACTTGAAGACTGCGGGCGGCACCCGAGTCATGGGCGTGCAGTATCAGTACGCCAATGATGGACGCATTAACGCATCCACCGATCTGGTGAACAGCAACCTCAACCGCAGCTACGGGTATGATCAGGTTGGACGACTGAGCCTTGGTGATACCGCGAGTGGAACTAACAACGGGCCATACAAACAGACCTATGGATACGACGTTTGGGGGAACCTGACCTCTCGGTCGTGGCGGACCTTTGCTTATAGTCCTTATTGTAACTGCACCTATCCGCAAACGAACGGTGCCTCGTCCGTCTATTCGAACAACAAGAACACCGCCTCTGGCTGGATCTATGACGCTGACGGACAACTGCTGTCGAGTGCCGAGAATGGCTCGACTTTCAACTATAGTTATGACGCGGCGGGTCGCATGGCTTCCGCTACGCAGCCGGGTAAGACAATCTATCAAAGCTTCGATGGAGATGGATTGCGAGGAAAATGGAACGAGAATGGGGTTGTGACCTATTACGTCAGATCAAGTGTACTAGGTGGACAAGTCATTATTGAACTTGATCAGTACGGCGGAAAGAAGCGTGGATACATTTACGATGACCTTGGGGAAACTATCGCTAAGCAGGAAAACGGCCAAGTGCTCTGGGACCTGCGTGACGCCAGCGGCGTGAGCACGCGCCTGGTTAATGCCGGCGGGGTTGTGACAAGTAGGATAGAAACTGACCCGCTAGGGACACAAGTGGACGACACACAGACTTATAACTACAACGGTGGCGGCAACGGCTATGCCTTTAACCCGAACGGCTTCTATGGGGATCCTCAACAACCCAACATGGGCTGCATGGCTGATGGAGCGCCTGCCGACTGTGGCTGGGTAGCAAGGCAGATCAACAACGGCAACGCTGCGCAGTGTCCAAACAACGACTGTAGCGCGCGTTCGGTGAACGGGCAGTGGCAATCCTTCCGGTTCACGGCAAATGGTGCAGGATACGTGAGCAATAGCGCTTTCTTTGGCGGAGGCGCAAGCCCTCAAAATGCTCCATTCTTGCGAGGGCGGCGGCGAATATCGGATGCAACGCGTCCAAGAAGAGTCGGGCCACTGGGTTCCAACAATGAGGGTCCATCCGTGCGGCGCAGAAGCGCTACGAATTTTGCCCACGCCAACCTACCCTACAACGTTGCTCCGCAGAATACTCAAGGTGGCCAAGCCGTCAATCCTGTCAAACTGAATTCCTGCGAAGAGTTTGCCCAATCCTTGGCAGACCATTTATTTAACAATACAGTAGGAGCGTTTCTACCTCGGGGGCAGATGAATGTGGACGATCGTACTTTGGCCCGGATCGGAGTCGCAATGCAGGGACAAGCAGTCGACAATGTTGATTTTTCTGGTAGAACCTACGTGAAAGGACAAACACCCATCGATGGATTTCAGACTCAATTGACCAACAATACGCAAGGCGCTGATGTCTACCACCATATCCTTTTTACGGCCGGTGGGGAATTGGACACTAACTGGGGAGCCCAGACAAACGGAGCGTTTTTACTTTTTGACCAGCAGCAAGCCTATCGAGGCAGGAAGGAATCTGAAACGGAAGTTAGAGACGATTATGCTGGGATTGCGGTGGGCAGGAAGATGCTCATAATGGGCAGGTTAGGAAGGCAAGCCGATTTCGCGGCCCTGACAAAACAAATAGCCGACATACTTTGCAAGTGAAGGAGGCCGTCAATGAGGTTCGGATTTTTATTCATTGATTCTCGATTGGGGAAGCACCTGCGTGGGCGTATTATTTTGCTGGTCTCATTCCTCCTCCCCGTTCTTGTGTGCCTTGGATGTGGAACTCTCACCTCTCAGTCGCAAGAACAGGGTCAACACCGATTTGGAACCGCGCGTGATGCTCTCTTTCGTGCCTGCGCTAAGGGTGATCTTGGCGGCGCTCAAGCTTTGCTTGATGCCGGTACTGACGTAAACGCTAAAGAGGAGGAGGGCGAAACGCCCTTGATGTATGCGGCAGCGGAAGGACATTCAGACATCGTTGTGCTGCTTATTAGCAGAGGCGCCAAGGTCAACGAAGTTTCCGCTAACAATGAAACCGCATTAGGACGCGCTGCCATTCGGGGAAATACGGAAACCGTTAAAGTACTTTTGGAGCATGGTGCAGATGTAAATAAGAGCACGGAAGCGAATGGTACACCGCTCATGGATGCAGCCTCAGGAGACCATATCGAAACGGTCAAGTTATTGCTGGCAAACGGAGCAGATGTCAATGCACGGAATGTAAATGGAGATACCGCTCTCGTGTATGCGGCAACGAGAGGTGCTTCGCTTGAAGTAATAAATGCGTTGCTTATTGCCGGTGCCGATTTGAATGTGAAGGACAGAGATGGTAAGAGCGCGCTGGATTGGGCAAAGGAGCAGAGACATCCAGAAATAGTTGAAGTTCTCAAGAAGGCCCACGCGGAAGAATGAGTTCCGCAGAACCCTGCACCCAACCCTGTCACCCAAGGGATCGACCAAGCGCGGCAGGCATTACAAGAGAATTCCCGATGTCGCGCTCTGTTCGGCGGCACTAATCCGTTGACATTACTCAACACGTACTCGTCGAACAACCTGATCACGTCTGGCTCATCCTATCCGGTAGCTCGGAGTGGCGGCGGAATCGGAAATGAACGCTTTAGTAGTGCTGACGTGGGTGCCGCGACAAGCTACGCCGCCGGATCCTATCCAAGTCCGACGCTAGCTGGCCTTAGGATTTCTGCAAATCCGATAACCATCAATCAAAATGGCTTTTACTTTTCTGGACGTGACTCTCATGGCGTCGCTGTGAACACGCTTCGTGATAGGGGATTTTACGGATTGAGCCTCGGGCAGGTGCGCGGCGCAGTGATCATTCACGAGTTGTTGCATGTTGCGAGCCGCATTCGAAGCGACGGCAACAACCCTAGGCAAAGCCAAGCCAACTCAGAACTTGTGCGGCGATTCTGCTTTCCAAATAGACCTGTCAGCACGACAACAACACCGCTCGCAACATTGCCGTAGGGAGGTTATGTGTCAAACTCAAAATATCGGCACAGATGCACCGCCGCCTTCATCATCGTTTTCTTGGCGAGTATTGCAATGGTCGGAATGGGCCTGCCTGCATCATCAATGAAGGTTCAATCAATGGCAACGGTCAAAGGCACTGTAATGGATTCAAACGGAGCTGTGATA
>JBGPYG010000149.1:0-8300 GCA_041493085.1 Pyrinomonadaceae bacterium
AAGGAGAATTCGCGATGAAAAAACACTGGCGTGTTGCGGTTCCTGTTGTCTGCTGCTTAACGATTCTCACCCTTAGCTGCGCGCAGCAGCAGCAGCCTGCCTCCGATACCCGAGCCACCGACGAAGCCGCGATCCGCGCTGCGGAAATGGCCTGGTCCAAGGCTGCGGCGGCCAAGCAGTTGGACGCTACGGTTGCGTACTATGCGGACGATGCAACGGTGTTGGCGCCCAATGCCCCGATGGCGAGCGACAAGCAGAGCATCCGCAAAACTTGGACCGATATGTTTGCGACACCGGGTTATTCGATGAGTTGGCAAGCGACAAAGGTGGAGGTCGCCCGCTCCGGCGACATTGGCTACTCAGTAGGAACTTACCAAATGGGTATGCACGACCCCAAAGGCAATCCAATGACGGATCGCGGCAAGTATGCATCGGTTTGGAGAAAGCAGCCTGATGGAAACTGGAAGGCCATCGTCGACATATTCAATACGGACCTCCTTGCCGCTCCGGCACAGACGAAATAGCGAGAATTCCCGCTGGGCCACGGGAGGTACTGTATAACAAGGCGCTGAAGCCGACGAGCGCCTCGCGGCGCTCGCGGCAGCGCCGTGTTATGCGTCCCTCCTGTGACTGAGCCGATGACTCATGAAGAGTAGGTCGCGGTGTCGCGTGGCCGAGTTGGCACGAGAAATCCTGTCGCAAGAAATGACTGTGGGAACTGGCTGCTGAGTACTGAGTGCTGATTGATTGCTGTTTGCTAAAGTCGGCGAATTGTCAGATGCTAAATAGACCGCGCGCGAGTAGAGCTAAACTCATCAGCCCTCCAGAGATTGTGAAGGACCACTCTACAAGTTGGCTGGACCGTCCAAATACCCGACGGCAGATCAACATGCCTCCTTTCCATCCGTCTTGCTGGTACAAGGGCAAGAGATTCCCGATGGCGAGCGCCAGATTGAGCGTACCGAAGAACGTTCCCCAGGCTATGGCGGCGAGAATGAGATTCACTGCAATGCCTGCGAGCAGCACGAACAATTGTTGGAATAGCGGCCGCCTCTGCAAACCTGACATGTCCATTCGGATGTAGGCGCCGAGTGGTAACAGGCGGACTTGGTAATCAACGCCATTGACTCGGAAACCAAAAAGCTTAGGACCCCAACCGAATCCGGCCTGCGTTACCGAGACTCGGCAGGCGCGAGCTGCAAGGAAGTGCCCCAGCTCGTGGAGCACGAGCGCGCCGGCAAAGCTCAAGATGATATTGATTAGGGAAACGTGCATTTTATTGACTCACTAGTTATTAACTCTCCGGCCGGCGAAATTTATCAGCCTGAAAGGGAGAAGACCCGGGCCTCAAGCGATCTTAAAGCCTCTAGCTCCTCCCTGATGTCGAGAATCATGTATAGCAGGGGGCACACAACTACTGTGGCTTCCAGGACGCCGATGCCTCTCGTCATAACAACGACGGCGAGAAACATTAGCGTGAGCGCGGAGAGATAGATCCTGATGGTAAACATAGAGTTCCCTGATTCATACAGCCGAGGGTCATGTCCTATTCCATCTCGCGTGAAACGCCCGGTACGGTTCCCTTCCAGTCCACCAACGCGCTGACTGAAGACCCCTGGCTCCGCCAGGAGACCGCAGTTGATTCATACTTCGCTTCTTTACCGAGTTGAGCCAGGCAATCAGGATGGAGGTTGAAATTTCCAGCCACTCTCTTGACTGTTCCAAATATGGGCCGGCTGCAGTGGTCGCAGATGATTCGCATGTCGTTCTCCTCGCCGTGGAAGCGCGTGCACCAAAATGGGCGGCGCACCTGTTATCCTTAACACCCCTTGTGCCACAAGGCCACGAGGCGCCAGGAATGCGAATTTGCTGAACAATCCGAATGAAACGAAAGTAGAGCAGGATCGCCGAGAGGGGGCTGAGGAATCTAAATGAGTTCAATATGAAAGGTCAATCTGAGGTCCGTTCAGAATGATTGCTACTTCGCCGGCATTGCCAAGGGAAGTAGTTACCTAGAAGCACAAGGGCCAAAACAGATAGGCACACAAAACAAGAAAGGGCTGTCCAATAGCGACGCCCTAACTTATTGATTCTGAATGGTGCACCCGGCATGATTCGAACATGCGACCCCCTGATTCGTAGTCAGGTACTCTATCCAACTGAGCTACGGGTGCCTTGTTAGTAAATAGTAAATGGTAAATCGTGAATAGTAAAACGCGACGAGTTTCGAGTTCCGAGTTTCGGGTTTCGAGTTCAAAGCCCCGCGCGATAAGCCAAACTTGAAACCTGAAACTCCGAATTTGAAACCGCTTCCGGGGACACTCCGTGAAACTCGAAACTCGGAACTCGAAACCGCGCTAGCGAGCGTAGTAGCCAGGTTTGGTGCGGACGATGAGCTCCGGTTGGTTTAGCTCAATCTTTATCGCGTGCCACTTGCCGTCGCGCTGGCGCTCGCCCCGCGCCTGATAAGCTACCGTGTAAAGCGCCCTCAATTCCGCGGCGACCTCGGCATACAATCGCGCCATCTGATCAAGTCGCTGAATGTCGTTGAGCCGGCCGCCCGAGCGATCTGCCAGATTCTGCAAACGCGTGCGGGCGGCGCTGTAGATTCCAGTGATCACGGGATCGGGCAAAGGCAGTCGTTTCGGATCGCCTGACGGCAGCGCCAGCGGATAAATCGAGACGCCTTGTCTGTCCGCAGCCGTGAGGACCGCGTTGAGCGGTCCGCTCGATTTGGCGTCAATCGCGTTTATCGCTTCTTCATCCGTCTGCACTCTCGCAAGCGAGGCGCGATCCGAATTTCGCAATTGCGTATCGAGTCCGTCGGTCATAACCACAATCGCCTTGCGTCGCTTAAGTCCTTCCTTGTCCAGTTCATTCAAAGCATATTTCAGCGCTTCATAGAGATGCGTATCGCCGGCGCCGTCGGCGATTTGAATTGCGTAGGCCGTCTTCTTGCGATCCATGGAAAAGCCGGCCAGACTCTTCACCTTCGCGTTGAACTGAATTACCGCCACTCGATCCTCGGGTGCCAGTGCATCGAGGAAGCGCCAGGCCGCCTGCTTAAACTGCTGACGAAAATTCACGGTCGAGCCCGACGTGTCCAGCAGGAGCACCAGGCTAAAGGGCGCGTAGGTTGGTTCAAAGTGAAGGATGGGCTGCTTAACGCCATCTTCGTAAACAGTGAAGTCATTTTGCGAGAGCGACGTGATCGCCCTTCCGCGCGGATCGACGACTCCCACATTCAATTGCACCAGCGCGACATCGGTACGCACAACATCATCCGGCTGCTGTGGACGTGCTGACGGAGCAGCGCCGAACAACAGAGGCGAAAAAAGAAGACTGGCGAAAAAGTAGCGGGATGCAAGGACCGTCTTACGAGAATATGAATGCTTCATCTGAAAAAGTGATTTCTTGTCCTTTGTCGTTGTTGTATTGAGTATCCCGGCAAGCAAGACTTTTTGCAATCGGGCGATAACGAGCACTCGCAGCGAGCTCTTCAGAAGGCTCGAGACTAGTCCTACAATCTCACCGCATCTGCCCGCCATTTTCGGACGCGCCAAATATGGTTTGAGTTGCTTACCGAAGTGACCGAACGATGTTTCTTTGCGCATAACAGACAGGATTAACCGGATGAACAAGATTAAGGGGCGAAGTCAGTTTGCCTTTTTCGGTTTGATCTTGTGAATCCTGTTAATCCCGCCCGTGGTTAAAATCGGTCTGACAGACCCCGGGGCGAAGTGCAATTTTTGGCGGAGTCCTCACTATGTACAAGCCAAACTTCTGCGTCGAATGCGGGACGAAGCTGCTGCGCCTGAGATGGCATCTCTGGACAAGCCGGAAATTTTGTGAGCGTTGTGCGCGGCGTTTGCGCAAGGTGCGTCTTAAACAGACGCTGTTGGCAGCGCTCGCACTGATTAGCGCCGGCTACGTCGCGGGTCGAGCTCGCCGCCCCGCCCCTCCTCCGCTGATCATTGAAAGAGAATCCGATTCGCCTCTTAGCGATGGAGAACTCGGTAGGTCACCGCTTCGAGCAGCAACAACCGAATCCGGACTGAACTCAACTGAAGCCCAAAACTCTTCACCGACTTCCGTCGAGGAAGTCGTTTATCTTTGCGGCGCTCGCACAAAGAAAGGGACACCCTGCTCCCGGCGCGTTCACGGGCCGGTGCGCTGTTGGCAACACAAAGGCATGCCGGCAATGTTGCCGCAGGAAAAATTGCTAGTGAAAGACTAGCCCCATTTCGGAGTTAGCAACCAGATGTAGCCAACCGGGTGCGACAGCCGCTACACTCCTACCACGTCTGCTGATAAACCTCGTATGAACGTTCCGACGAATCCTGAAATCAGCGTTGTTATGCCTGTGCACAACGCACTTCCGTTTCTTGACCAGAGCATTAGGAGCATTCTCGAACAGACTTTGACGGATTTTGAGTTTGTAATTCTCGACGAACGGGTACGGAACCGGGAGCAGTAGCGACCGGGTCCGTAGCGCCAACACAAATACAGACCGGATGCCTCCGACTTCGTGATACCCAAGTTGAGACCCAGTCGCTACTGCTCCCGGTTCTGTATTCGTCGACCCACGATGCCGGACTCTGGGGCTTACTGACCGCGCTTATATGACTGGTCACATGGACGAGTGCAAAGAATTCCGCCGAAGATTTCGTGCACTCAAAGTGATTGGGCCAATAGAGTTCCTAAAACAGATGGGAACGTACCAGGCCGAAGTATAGGCGGGTTAAAGGCGGACCAATCACGGAACCATCGGAGCGACGCTACGCGTCGAGAACCATTTGCCTGTTAGCTGTTTTTGCTGCACTCCGCTCTTCTGCACGATGCTTTTCGTCGCAGAGCGACGGTTGAATTTAGCCCAGTCTTTCAAGGCTGGGATCACGCACCAACCCACAATCCCTTCGTCGCTTCAGCGAGGGTTTTTTTATTCAACCGTCGCTGACGCGACGAAGGCTGCAATCCTCAAATTACTCGCACCGGATGAGTGGCGTAAAACGATCGCCTATAGAAATGAGTGGGTTCATAGCAAGCCACCCATTATCGAAGGGACGGGAATGGAGTACGAACGGCGTAATAGACTGCGAGTTTCCCCTACCCATATTGGGATAAGCGTTGGTGGTGGCGATACGCCTCGCTATTCTGTTGATGATCTGCTGAGTTTCATCAGGCCCGCTTTATGGTTGTTTACGGAGACAACTAGCACAACCGTTGAGTATTACATCGAGTTATTGAATAAGAAGCACCAGCCCTTTTGGAAAGAGGGTTAATCCGATGCGAGGAGCTTCTGCTGTCGTCCCTTTCATTCTACTGCTTGCACAATCTGACCCGCAAACAACCTGAAGAAACGAACGAATCGGGTAGGAGGCGACTTCGGCCTCCAACCCGATCCGCATGGCAGACTAAAGTCTGCGCCACTTTTGGATTTACTTGATCGTTTTCACCGGTCCTGGCGGCTTGGCCGGCAACTTCACCGGCGTCTTGAGCCGCGCCATCACCTCGGCAATGCCGCGCTCGAGTTGCGGATCGCGTCCCTCAATTTCCGACTTGGGATCGTTGTCCACGTCGATGTCCGGATCGACGCCATAGCCTTCAATGACCCAGTTACCGTTTTCATCGGTCAGGCCTGAACCGGGTACGAAGATCTGACCGCCGTCGATTAGTGGCCCGCGGGGTCCTATTCCAACCACGCCACCCCAGGATCGCTTTCCAATCAATGGTCCCAGTCCCGCCTTGCGAAACATGTAAGGAAAGATGTCGCCGTCGGAAGCCGAGTTTTGATCAAGCAGCGCAACCATCGGCCCGATGAATACGGAGTCAGGATAGGTGTTTGCGTCATTGTCGGTGCGCGAATAGTTTAGTCCAAGCAATTTTCGCCGCAGCCGTTCGATGAGCATTCGCGAAACATTGCCGCCACCATTCGCGCGCACATCTACAACCAAACCCTCCTTGCCAAGCTGGGGGTAGTACCACTTGATAAACTCGCGAATCCCGTTGGCCCCCATGTCGGGAATGTGTATGTAGCCGACGCGGCCACCAGTCGCCTCGTCTACCTTGCGCCGGTTGTGATCCACCCAGTCTAAATAAATCAGGTTCGATTCATCGGTGATGGGACGATAGGAAACGATGCGCGCGCCTTCGAGCGACGGAGTTTTGTTAACCGTGAGCGACACCGGATTGTCAGCCTTGTTACGGAGCAGCCGATAGATATCGTCAGTGGCTTTTAGTTCTTCTCCGTCAATCGCGATAACGTAGTCGCCAACGTTCACGTTCACGCCAATCTCCTTGAGCGGGGAGCGGTAGATGTCCTCTTCGTTTTCGCCTTCGAAGATTTTCGAAATGCGATAGCGTCCCGATTGCTTGTCAACTTCGAAGCGCGCGCCGGGCAAACCACTGCGCGGCCGGGGCGGAATCGTAAAATCGCCGCCTTCGATGTAGGCGTGCTGGATAGTTAACTCCGAAACCATTTCGCTGATGACATAGTTAAGGTCGGAGCGATGGGATACATACTGAAGCAGCGGCTTATACTGTTCGCGTATCGCCACCCAGTCGTAACCGTGCATGTTGGGAACGTAGAACCAATCGCGATAACGCCGCCAAACCTCATTGAAGATCTGATTCCACTCCTCAGCCGGCACGCGATCGACAAAGAGTCCGGCAGTGGAAACCGGCTTCTTCGTTTTGTCGCCCAGGGGAGTCGCATCGTAAAGGTTATAACCTGCGCCCTGTGCCACCAGCAGCTTTGAGCCGTCATCAGAAAGCACGTAGCCGCGAATGTCTTCCGCAATCGTTGACTCCTTGCGATCTTTGAAAGCAAAGATCTTGAGAACCGTCGGGCGATCGCCGGCGCGACCATAATAGAAAGCCGATCCAGTCGCGTAAATCAGGTGGCCTGTTTTTGCCGACAAGCCGCCATAGTTATCAGCGCCCACGGGAACGCGCGCCACGCGGCCCACAATGCCGTCAAAGTCGATGGTCATCGTTGCCGGAGTTTTTGGCGCGGCGTCAGACTTCGGCTCGCCCCCTTGTGCCGCGGCCGCCGGAGTCGCGGGCTTCTCAGCTTCAGGAGTGGCCTCCTTTGCCGGCTCTTTCAGTTCTTTATTAATGTCCTTCGTCGGCGCCTTTGGCTCCTCGCTGGCCGGAGTTCCCTTCGGCTTCGAAGCATCATCAGGCTTAGTAATCGTTACCTCGTCGCTCTCGGGCGGAAATGGATGTTTGACGTCCCCGCGCAAAGCTGCAGCGTAGATGTACGCGGTGCGGTTCGTTGCATAGTTAAATTCGATTTGGGAAATCTGCGGTTGAAACTCGCGATCGGCGAGGAAGTAGAGGTAGTTTCCCTGTGGATCCCAGGCGGGACTGTAGGCATTAAACATGTCATCCGTGATCTTGCGCAGCTTGCCGTCGCCAACGCTCCAGACATAGATGGCTGAGAAACGATTGGGATTCTCATCGAAACTGAAAGCCAGATAGCTTCCGCGCGGCGACCAGGTGTAATCGCGAATTTGGCCATGAGGCGAATCGGCAATCTCTGTAACCTTGCGATCGGCAAGCGTGACCACATAAACCTTCCCGTCCTTATCTGAAAAAGCGATGCGCTTACCGTCAGGCGACCACTCAGGTTGATAACGCATGGCACTGCCACCGCGAGTGATCTGCTCGGCTGGCTTCAAGCCATCCTGCGGTGCGATATAGAGCTCCTCCTCCCCACTTGCGTCGGAGATGTAAGCAATGCGGCTCCCGTCGGGTGACCAGGCGGGCCACTTGTCGTGAGCGCCGGAAGAATGCGTCAGATTGCGCGTTGGGCCTTTTTCTATGGGCGCCGTAAAGATGTCGCCGCGCGCGCTAAAAAGCGCCCGCTCACCTTTAGGACTCAAACCCACCGACTCGATCTGATTCGCCGCCGAGACGCGGCTGGGACGACTAGCCAGTCCCTCGTTGGGAACTGTGATTGAAATAGGATTGCTCTTGTGATTCCTTACATCGAGCACCTGTAACTCGCCGTTAAGCTCATAAACTATTCGGCCTTCATTGTCGGAGCTGGGCCAGCGCACGTCCCAAACCTTGTTATTCGTTATCTCAGTCGTCTTGCCGTCGCGCACGTTGTAGGCATAAAGATTAAAATGCCCATCGCGATCGGAGTTGAAATAAATCGTGTCGCCAATCCAGATTGGATCGCGGGTGGCGCGCGGTCCTTCGGTGATTCGCTTGGTAGCGTAGGTCTTGAGATCGAATATGTAGAGAGCATTCGCCTGCCCACCCCCATAACGTTTCTCGGGGCGGAAGTCACG
>JBGPYG010000341.1:0-4546 GCA_041493085.1 Pyrinomonadaceae bacterium
ATTGCTTACAAACCAAGAAGATTTTCCATATCTCATTTGAAATTTCTCATTAGCGAATTCAACTTCGAAGTGCAACAGATCGTGATCGAGACCTGACGTCATCATGGACCGTTCTTGTTCACACCTGGCTTGAGCCAGATGCTCCCGGCGTTTGGCGCTTACACTTCGCTCGCGATTATCAGAACCGGGAGCGGGAGCGACCGGCCCAGCGCTCAACTATACGTTAGAAATGCTGCCTGAACCGCCCAGCAAAGAAGGATCAGGACACGCTGTTGAATCTTTGGCCGGTCGCTACCGCTCTCGGTTCTGATACCCGAGGATTCGCAACCACCCATGTTGCACTTCAAGTTGAATCCACCATTTGTCATTTAGGAGCTTGTCCTTTAAGCGATGCGATCCTGCAAATGAAAAATAGAAAATGAGAAATGATAGATTGAAAATCTGCCCTTCCCGTCGGCGGCGGACAACGCCCGCCCCAGGAGCAGGCAAGATGCCTGCGCTCCCAGCGGCTACAACAGACTCCGCAGTCCTGCTTCGACTCCTATCTCCGGCCGCCAGCCCAGTTGCGCGCGAATGCGGCTCAAATCCGAAACGTAATTGACCGGCACAGGATGCGAAGTGGCATCCTCAATGATGACCGGTTCAAGCTCAATCATTTTGCTAACCGTCGAAACAATTTCCAACAACGTGGCCGAGTTATCCCTGCCGCCACCAAGATTATACAGGCCGTAAACGTGTGACGATTCTATGAAAGCCCGGCACGCCCGCGAAAAATCGTCCACGTGCAGGATGTCGCGAACCGGATGGCCGCCCAAAGGAAGCCGAATGGCCCCGCCGCGCTTCACCGATTCTACATAGTGCGTAACGAATCCCGATTCATTGCCCTCTGAGGGCCGAGCATAAACGGAGGACATTCGAAATATGCATGTACGAACGTTTCGCTCCCGCCCGTAGTATTCCACATATCGTTCACCTATTAACTTCGACCATTCCAGGGCGGTCTGTCCTGAGTAGTCGGTCGGGCAAGTCTCGGGGACCTCCGTGTACGACTCCGCATTCGAGCCATAAACGTCCTTGGTGGACGCATAGATGAAGATCGCTCCGGGTCGCAGGTGTTTGACCAACTTCGCAGCACCTTCGGCATTAGTGCGAAAACAAAGTTCAGCGCCGGCGGGATCCTTGTCCAGGTAGGCCGCGAGGTGAATGACGGCGTCGTAGTCGGCGACTATCCTAACGTCATCGTCACTGAGCACGTCATGGCCGCTACGGCGGGAAAAATCATCGGCAGCAAAAAACCGGCGGACATGTGTGCCCAGGTAACCACTTCCGCCAGTAACCAGGATCTTCATTAGTTAAGTCCAACGTCCAACGTCCAACGTCCAAGGTCCAAGGTCCAACGTCTAAAGAAGTGAACATCTGATCAGTGTATTCAGACTTTGGACGTTGGACTTTGGACATTGGACTCTTTTGTGCCTTTGGCCAATGTCGCTAGTTTCATGAGCGATTCGGCGTGGCCAATCGCGATAAGAATGTCGCCGGCTTCGATTGTTGCTTCACCGCTCGGATTGAAAAGTATTTGCCCCTCGCTGCGTCTAATGCTGACAACAACGATATCTAACTCCGAACGAATATTTGTCTCACTTAGTCTTTGTCCGGCCAGAACTGACGAAGGTGCGACTTCCAGTTGTTCAAACGCCAACTCGAGTTTGTTAGCCGTAATCGAACCCAGGAAGTCGTCCACGGCTGGCTTCGTCAAAGCCATCGCCATGCGGTGACCGCCAATGATCGTCGGCGCCACCACACGATTCGCGCCGGCCCGAATCAGCTTTGCCTCCGCTTGTTCCTCGACGGCGCGGGCGACGATGTGCAACTGCGGATTCAGATCGCGAGCCGTAAGCACGACGTAAACATTGTCCGCATCGTCCGGCAGACAGGCGGCAAGTCCTCGCGCATGTTCCACGCCGGCCTCGCGCAAGCTCTCTTCAAGCGTCGCGTCACGCACCAGCACAATCACTCCAAGGTCAGTTAACTCCGCAACTTTCTGCGGATCTCTTTCAATGACAATGAACGTCTCGGCGCTGCCAAGCAGTCCCTTAACCAAATGTGAACCAACGCGACCCGCGCCGCAAACGATGAAGTGGTTTCGCAGTTTGCTCATTCTTCTCGACTGTCGCCTTTGGCCGAAGGTTGCGACCAATTCTGATTGAACGATTGCATGCACCGTCGCGGTGAGGGCATAGAGCACCACGCCGACCCCGGCCAGCATGAAAACCGTTGAAAAAATGCGACCATTTCTCGTGGCTGGAGTCAGATCGCCATAGCCGACGGTTGTAACCGTTTGCGCCGCTACGTAAAGGCTATCAAGTATCGACCAGCCCTCGATCAGATGAAAGCCGGCCGCGCCAAAGCCAATCGCAATCACCACCGCGACCACGGCAAGGAGAATTCGGCGATTATTCCCAGCAAACGAGCGCGTGCCGGTGGGCGTTAAACTCATACATCAGACGTGGCATCTAAGACACAGGTCGACCTTGCGTGCCGCTGGACGTTAACTAAAGGAACGACGCGCTGTCAAATTTTGGAGTGCGCCGACTCGACCACCCCAGCGCGGCTGCCGCGCCGGGGACCCCGGCTGTCGGCGCTTTCGTCGCGGCGACCTGTCGCAGCATTCGTGCGCTGACCCGGTTCGTAACAAAAACGCGGCGTCTGGCCGCCCCCAAGGGCCAAAGTGGTGACAGGTCACCGCATTCCAAAGCTTCTTGAGTGGACACCTAGGTTTCAAGAGGTTAGCATTTAACTGATGAGGATGGACGACTGACCACCTACGCGACACCCGGACCCGAGAGGTCTATCGCCTGTCTCTTATGCCAGTGAGATACCCACCCGCAGGAGAGCCCCCAACCGGGAAACAGTCCAGAAAGGACTCGCGGTCTCGCTCCCGCATTGTTGCCTACGCTGACCCCGAAGTCAGCCTTAAACGGCGTATTGCTCGCCGGCTTGTCAGTCCGCTCGTGATCATCCCCTTACTCTTTGTGGCGACACTCGTCGTCGGATTTCTTGTCTACTACTGGACGGTCTTCTCAGGTCGCATCGACAACCTCCTGAAGGGCGACGTGTTCACTCGGTCCGCGGGAATCTATGCGGCCCCTAAACAACTTCGCGTGGGACAAACGCTCACGCCGGAACGTCTCATCGATCTTCTTAAACACGACGGCTACGTCGAGAAGTCACAGCAAGCAGACAAGGCACGTGGCCGCTATTCGGTAGGTGACGGAAACGTTGACGTCGAGCCAAGCGACAACACGACCGTCGATGGCCAGAGACAGTTCCAACGCGTACGAGTTCAATTCTCGCGTAACGGGAAGGCAATCAGCTCGCTCTCAGACCTGGATAGCAGTGCGCGGCTGGACAAAGCATGGCTTGAACCCGAATTGATCAGTTCCGTAACCGGGCGCGAACGAGCGAAGCGCAAGGTGATCGGATTCAACGACCTGCCGCCACATCTGGTGAAGGCAATTACCGTCACCGAGGATCGCGCGTTCTTCGAGCACTACGGCGTAAACGTTCGCGGTATCTTGCGAGCGCTGGTGCGGCGGTATGACAGTGATCCTAATTCTCCAATTGCGCGTCAGGGCGGTTCGAGCATCACGCAGCAGTTAGTAAAAAATCTGCTGCTCTCGCCCGAGAAAACTCTGAAACGCAAGGTCTCCGAAGCGTACATGTCCGTCATCCTGGAGACGCGCTTGTCGAAGGAGCAAATATTTGCCCTCTACTGCAACCAGGTTTACCTTGGGCAACAGGCAGGCTTTTCGATCAATGGTTTTGGGGAAGCCGCTGACGCTTATTTCAACAAAGACGTCACCAACTTGACCTTGCCTGAATCGGCTTTTCTGGCGGGACTGATCCGAAGTCCAAATCGTTACAACCCATACCACGACATAGACACGGCAACCGCCCGGCGCAATCAGGTTTTGGATAACATGGCGGAAACCGGGGCAATTTCCGGCGAGGAAGCAAGCCAGGCAAAGCAAACTCCCCTGCAAGTTGCCGCGACCAAGGGCCGCATCGATGTTTCTGATGCTCCCTATTTTTCCGACTACGTTCAGACCCAACTAGGTGACCTCATTGCTGGTCCGGGCGCTGCCGAACATCTACGGATCTACACCACGATCGACCTTGATTTGCAACGAGCAGCGTACGCGGCCGTTTCGAAACAGCTTGCCGCCCTCGACAAAGTTGAAGCGAAGCGTTTTGAACCCGGCACGCTCCAGGCCGCGCTGGTGGCAATGAACGCGAGGACCGGCGAGATAGTGGCGATGGTTGGCGGGCGCGACTACGGGAAGAGTCAACTAAATCGCGCATCCGATGCACTGCGCCAGCCTGGTTCTGTGTTCAAGCCTTTCGTTTACGCGACCGCACTTAACACGGCATACGATCCGGTTCCGCGCGTCATCACGCCGGCGACGACGTACATTGATGAGCCGAAGACTTTTTCATACGACAACCAGGAATACTCGCCGGGCAACTTTGGCGATACTTACAGCCG
>JBGPYG010000338.1:0-4584 GCA_041493085.1 Pyrinomonadaceae bacterium
GATAGTGCGTTCTCATTACTTCAAAGCTCCTTGCCCCGCTCGGACACAAGTTCCGACTTGTTCAAACGATCACTTGATACGAAAACCTCCTCCATGATAGTCCAAGATGGAAAGGGACGCACTTTGGTTGGCTGTAGAGTAGGACAGACATTCCTGTCTGTCGGTGTGGGACAGAGCAGGAGGCGCAGGAGGACAGGCGCGATTGCCTGTCCTACGTTTTAATTCAGGCCATCCAACTGGAGCCCGACTGGTTCCGCTCCGGCCCCCTTCAATCCGTCAATGACCTTGGCCACTTCACCGTAAGGAATCGAGCGCGGCGCTTTAATGAAAACTGTCTTCTCGATACGAGAGTCCTCCGGCAGATCTAGTCGCGAAAGCATTTCGGCTCGATAAACGTGGTTCGTCCTTCGCTCCTGGAAAAGCGAAATCAGGAAGGTGCTTAGTTTTGCAGGATCTTCAACCGTGCCCATGTCATTGGTAAGCTTGTTCAACGTCAAAGTCCGATCGGGTTGGATGGTCACCACCAGTGTCAGAATGTTCGTGTTCACCTTTTGTGTTTTGTCGGGCTCAGAAGGGAGCTTGGCGGCAAAACTATGAGGCTTCAGGGGGGCGGCGATCATGAAGATAATCAACATTACCAGCAGCACATCTATTAACGGGGTCACGTTGATGTTAGGTTTGTTCTCCACTTCAAAGTTCTTAGACATGGCACTACCTTCCGATTGCGTTTTGGGCATAGAACAGCATCGCTGAGCATGTAGTTCTTCAGCAACAACGAATGGTTAGACACGTCTTGGGGGTGATATGTTCCTGAAGTCGGGTCAAAACCTCACCCGTGTTGCGTTGGTGAGATTCCGATATAGATGGGACGCATACGAACGGTCGGTTGGTTAGGAAATCGCGGCGGGCTCAAACAACAGCGGAAAGAATTGTCCCTGCATCTTCTCGCCCCTGGGAATTGCGGGCACGCCGTCAAGCGGAGGCGTGTCTGAATCAGAGACCACTCCATCACGAAAAACGTTGATGACGGTGGCGCGGCGCGGATGATCGGTTTCATTTTCAAATGAGCCATGCACCATCAACGGATGATGAAACGACGCCTCGCCTTTCTTTAGTTCGATTGCGACCGGCCTAAAGTCTTCCTTCTGCTCAGCTGTCAAAACCGTCTGAATCGAATTCATGTCATCTGCCAGTCCGGTAATGGGAAGCAGATTCCAACGGTGGCTCCCCGGCACGTAATGAACGCACCCGTTGTCGCGCGTTGAATCGTCGAGCCCAATCCAGCAGGAGAGGTGCGCCATCGGTTTGGTCCTGGTCCAGTAAGAATAATCCTGATGCCACGCGACCACGCCGCCGTGACGGGCGGGTTTGTAGAAGATCTGATCGTGCCAGAAACGTACCGGCCCGCCGAGAAGTTGCGAGGCAGGCATCAGGAAAGTCGGGTTCCACAGCAGATCATGGAAACCTTTGGCGACGCGCCAGGCGCCGAGGGCATGAAAGAGAGTCTTTTCCGGATCAGTCGATTCGTTCGAGTGATACTCGTAGAAGAGTTGCTTGTTCCCGTGTGCCGGTTCGACAAGTGGCGCCAACTCCGCGCGTAACACTTCAACCTGTTCATCCGTAAGCATTCGTACGCCGGCGAGATAACCATTGGCTTCGTAGAATTCGATTTGCTCGGCACTCAAGCGATATTGATTCCAATCCCGTGACGATGGATCACCGAATAGCGTTGTGATCGGATGATGGTATGTTGCCAGATCCTCGATCATTTTACTGAGACCGCTCTTTACCCGGGACCGCGGGCGTCTCGCCCGCATCAAGCAACGGGTTCACTCTAATGGGGTTGTATCTTCAGCGCAGACAAGATGGCATTCCAAGGTAGGCGGGCGAGACGCCCGCGGTCCCAGCAACTCGCGCCGCGTTACTTCACGTCCTTAATTGCATCAATCACTACTCTGGCCACTGCCGGAATAATCTCGCGCTCGTTTGCGTGATCAGTGGTGAAGGTTACCAGCACAAACTTCGATCCATCAGGCAGCTCGAGATACGCAGCGTCGTGCCTGGTCGTGCTTGTCCAGCCCGCCTTCGACCATAATCGCACGCCCTCCATTCCCTGCAGCGCAATTCCTGTGAAGCCGTGGCCCTGATCGTCGCCGTCTTTGCTTGTTCCTGTGTAATCACGCTTCAACAGTTCCATCATTAGCGCGCTGCGGCCCGAAGTGACAGCCTTTCCCGTCACAATCTCCATCAACAAACGAGCGGTAGCGTCCGTAGTCAGCTTATTCCTGTTATCGCCGTTTGGCCCGCGCGATACCTGTTCTCGGCCGTACGCGTCTTCGCAAAACGTTTTCTGATTTGTGTTGATGTTGGTGTAACCGAGCGAAGAGTAATAACGATTCACCGCATTGCGCTTCCCCTGCCACTCTTCCATTTCCTTCGGCGGCAGTTCATAGCCTCCAGTCGTATGCGTTAACACGTCAACTACGTACTGCGTCGCCTCATTCGAAGAATCGACGATCATATCCTTCAAAGCTCGGCGCAGCTCAGGAGTATCTTCAATCTTCTTATCTTCCAGCCAACGATGAGCCGCCGCCAGGTAAAAAAGTTTCACCACGCTTGCCGGATAAATCCTTTCGTTCCCGCGAAAGCTCGCCTTCGCCGGATGCGCGGGGTCGCGCAGATCGATGAGAGTTATCGAAAGCTGCTTTTCGTCGAGTTTCTTATCGGCAAACTTCTCCAGTGTCTTTTTGGCGGCTTCATCAACCAGCGATTGCAAACTACGGGCGGAAGCTTTTGACGGCTCAACTTTTGCCAAAGCCGGCGACGACAAGGCGGAAACAATGAGACAGGCAGCGGCGAGAAGGCTTATGGTTTTTAGTTTCATAATTGTAAATGCGTCTGAAATCGAAATGATTGTGTCAGCGAGCGATTTAGATTATAAGCAACGAAATGGCAAAAGTATTGGCAGAAACATCCGAGGCGGGACTGATTCGCGGCATTCGCCGCTGGGACCTCGTGGCGATTGCGATTAACGGAATCATCGGTGCGGGAATCTTTGGCTTGCCGTCGAAGGTCTTCTCTCTCATCGGCTCCTACAGTCTCATCGCCTTCGCAGTTTGCGCGGTCGTCGTCACACTGTTCATTCTTTGTTTCGCGGAGGTAGGCAGCCGCTTCGATGAAACAGGCGGACCCTACCTTTACGCCCGCGAAGCATTTGGCCCAACCGTCGCGTTTGAGATTGGCTGGTTAATCTGGCTGGCACGGCTAACGGCGTTTGCCGCAAACTGCAATTTGCTCGTTGCCTACCTCGGTTATTTTTTGCCTTCCGCCACGAACCCATTTTGGCGGGCCTCGATCATCGTGATCGTCGTCGCAGGCTTGGCGACAATCAACTTCATTGGTGTCAGGCAAGCTGCAATCGTCAGCAACGTTTTCACTATCGGCAAACTAATCCCAATAATTATCTTCATTGCTGCGGGTTTGTTCTTTCTCAACCCACACGCTTTCGCCCTGGGAGCGCGGCCGACAACCGGTGCGTTCTCGCAGTCGGTGCTGCTGCTGGTTTATGCGTTCACTGGCTTTGAGATGGCGGCGATTCCCGTGGGCGAAGTTCGCGATCCGAAACGCAATCTTCCTCACGCCCTTTTGATAGCGATCGGCGTGGTCGCCTTCCTTTACATCCTGATTCAGGTGGTCTGCGTGGGAACGCTGCCAGAGCTGGCCCAGTCGCAGAGACCTTTGGCGGACGCAGGCACACGGTTTATGGGAACGGCGGGCGGGGCGATCATTTCGGCGGGCGCCATCGTTTCGATATTCGGCAACCTGAACATCGTGATGCTTGCGGGTTCGAGAATTCCTTTCGCGCTTGCCGAACAACAGCAACTGCCTTCATTTATCGCGAAGGTTCATCGACGCTTTGCCACGCCTCACAGCGCAATTCTGATAACGGCTGGGCTCATGCTGCTATTAACGCTCAAGAGCTCTTTTATCGCCGCGCTGACGATCAGCACCATCGCGCGGCTCGTGACTTACGGTGTGACGTGCCTTTCGCTTCCCGTCTTTCGCCGGCGAACCGGCGCGCCGCCCGCGGCATTTCGTCTGCGCGGTGGGACTATCATTGCGATGCTGGCGCTGCTGTTGGCGGCCTGGCTGCTGGCGAACAGCACCTGGCAAGAGGCGCGTGCGGCAGCCCTTGCCGCCGCCGTCGGGCTGTTAATTTATTTTGCTTATCGACTCTACTCGCGACGAAGGAAATGACCGGAGACCGAAGACCGACGGTCTGAGTCGATGATCGCGGGTGTGATGTATCATTGCCTCACAGGTCAGGAAATCAAGACGGGCACACGTGGATACAATCATCGAAAAACTGCGCGCGGTTGTCGGCAATGCTAACGTGCTTAGCGAGCCGGACGAATTGCTTGTCTACGAGTGCGACGGGTTACCACAACACAAGTACCGGCCGCGCGCTGTCGTCTTTCCTTCATCAACCGAAGAGACCGCCGCGGTGATGCGCGTGCTAGCGCAGGCGGGTGTGCCTTTCACGCCACGCGGCGCCGGAACCGGCCTTTCTGGTGGGGCGTTGGC
>JBGPYG010000203.1:0-7023 GCA_041493085.1 Pyrinomonadaceae bacterium
CCCGGCCTCATCAACGCCCACTCACATGCTTTCCAGCGCGTAATTCGCGGCCGCACCGAGTACCGCACGGCAAACAACAAAGACAGCTTTTGGACCTGGCGCGAAATGATGTACAGCGCGGCGGCGCGCCTGACGCCGGAAGACGTCTACGATGCATCACGCATGGCCTTTCTGGAGATGGCGCTAAGCGGAATTACTGCCGTCGGCGAATTTCATTACCTTCATCATGCGCCGGACGGAAGCCCTTATGACGATCCGAATCTAATGGCGAAGGAAGTTGTGCGCGCGGCTAACGACGTAGGTCTGCGCGTCGCGTTGTTGCGAGTTGCATACGCGCGGTCAGGCTACGAGACACCCGCAAATCCCCAGCAGCTTCGCTTTATTGAAAAAGATCCGGAAGCATATCTGAAGAAGGTGGAACAACTCGCGAGTGATCTGAAACAAGGCGGAAGCCCAACCGTTAGGGAGGGCTCATCCGCACATCGAATGGAGGGAGCCCTCCCTGACGGTCGGGCTTCTGCCATGGCGTGGGTCGGCATCGCTCCGCACAGTGTGCGCGCTGTGCCGCTCAATTATTTGAAAGAGATCATCAACCTCGCCAACCAGCGCCAGTTCCCGGTTCACATGCACGTGGCGGAGCAGCCAGCCGAAGTTTCCGCCTGCATTGAAGAGTACGGCAGATCGCCGGTCGCGTTATTAGCGACGGAGGGATTGCTTAGTGAACGGTTCACGGGTGTCCATGTGATTCACGTGACGCCGAAAGCAATCGGAATGCTCGCCGAAGCTCGCGCGATGGTTTGCGCGTGTCCGACAACAGAGCGAAACCTTGGCGACGGTATTGTTCCCGTGGATGGCTTTTTCAAACAAGGCGTGCGTGTAGCGTTGGGAACCGATAGCCACGTGGAGATCAACCTCCTGGAAGACGCGCGTGAGCTTGAATATCACCTGCGCCTGCAAAAGATGGAGCGTGCCGTACTGGATACAGGCAGAAGCCCGACTGTCAAGGAGGGCTTATCGCTTTCCCCTGACGGTGGAGTCCTCGCTGACGGTCAGGCTTCTGCCTTAGCCGCGCGGCTATTCAACTGCGCCACGGTCAACGGCGCTGAGAGCATTGGCGCGCCTGGTGGAACTCTCGAACCCGAACATCCAGCAGATTTCTTTACGGTCGATCTCAACGATTCTTCAATCGCCGGCGCCTCGCCGGAAGATCTTCTTTCGAGCATCGTTTTCTCGCTGTCAAGAGCGGCAGTAAAAGACGTCGTGGTTGGCGGAAAGCGGATAGTTGAGGACGGCAGGCACGCTCAGCAGGACGAGATTGTCGAGAGATTCAAGGCATTGCAAAAGAAGCTGTGGAATTAGAATCAGCAGCCAACCGCGGGAGTAACCACGAAGACACAAAGGCACGAAGGAAAGAACGCCAAATGCAACAAGAGACAAACTACTCGGAAGTCCAAAAGAGGCCCGAATCCTTTCTCTTCCGTCTTGGTGTCTTCGTGTCTTAGTGGTTAAGTATTTAGCTTCTCCGCGTCTCTGTGCCTCTGTGGCAAAATACAGAAAATGACCGTAAAGGAAACACTTGCCCTACTAGTTGCCATCGACTCAGTCTCGTCTCGATCTAATTATGAGATTGTCGACTACCTTGCGCAGCGCTGCGAGGCTATGGGTCTGAGCGTAAGTCGATTTCCTTACACGGATATAAGTGGCGTCGAAAAAATAAACCTGATTGCTCTGGCGGGGACGGAGTTCTCTCAGCGGACGCCGGAAGTTAAGCTGTCGCTCGTTGGTCACACCGACACCGTTCCTTACGATCCAAACTGGGACGAGGCACTCCGTCTCACCGAACGAGAAGGAAAACTCTATGGGCGCGGCTCCTGCGATACGAAAGCATTTATCGCCGCAACTCTTACCGCAGTCGAAGCAGTTGATCTGAAACATTTGGCCCAACCATTAGCACTGATCTTTACCGCGGACGAAGAGATTGGACTACTGGGCGCGAAGCGATTGGCTGCGGCGCGCGCCATCCGTTCACACTATGCGATCGTCGGCGAACCCACCTCCTTGCGGCCCATGCGCGCCGGCAAAGGTTACTGCCTGGCGGAAATCACAATCAAAGGCCGCGAAGCCCACAGCGCGTATCCGAGTCTGGGATCGTCAGCAGTATTCGCGGCGGCACGGCTCATTGCCGACATTGAAAGCATTGCGCGGAAGCTTGAGAGCGACCAACACGCGGCGTTCGATCCTCCGTTTACAACTCTGAATGTTGGTCTCGTTCATGGAGGCACGGCGAAAAACGTTATCGCCGGTCAGTGTCGCTTCACGCTCGAATGGCGTCCCATTCCGGGACAAGATCCGAAGCGGTTACTTGATTTGCTTTTCGCCGCCATCGAAGAAGAGAGAACGCGCGATCCTGATTTCGTGTGCGAAGTGGACGCGGCGCGCGCGGATCAGGGGTTCGAAACTTCGCACGACTCAAACCTTGTCACCATGCTCGAAGGAATATCCGGGAACGAAGCGGGCACCGTCGCCTTCGGCACTGAAGCGGCCCAGCTGGCCGAACTTGGCGCCGAAGCTGTCGTGCTGGGCCCCGGCAACATTCGCGTCGCGCATCGCACCGGCGAGTTTGTTTCGGTTGATGAGCTTGAAAGGTGCGTCGAAATCCTAACAAAAGCCGTTGAAACCCTTTGCTTGTAGGTGCAGGGGTTGTCCCTGGCCGATTCTCCACAACGAAGAAAACGGGCGGGGTGAACCCGGCCCTTACAATCACAAGGCAACTGGACGGCTCTTTGTTCCATCGGAACTGTTCACACTTTGGCAGCTAACGATCCTCTTTAATATGAATCGCATTAATAAACAATTTCCGCTTCTTGCAATTCTCTTCGCACTCACTCTTGTTTGCTCGTTCAGCGCCAGCGCTCAGTCTTCGCAGTCTCCGCTTACCAACCGCGAAGTGGTGGCACTCGTTTACCAGTTACCAAAGCATCCGGAGCTCCGCGATGAGATCGTCGCAGAGATCCGCAAACGCGGCATCGGCTTCCCGCTTACTGACGGCATGCGTTCGCTGGTGGCCAGCAAGAGCGGCAGCGACCCCCTGCTGCGCCGCACGCTTGAAGAGGCTGAACGACGAAGAGTGAATCCTACGGCTTCGGCGCTGCCGCCCGATGCGGAAGCGAATGCCCTGCTGGATCGGACGAGCGCCGCTACTCTTGCTGCGGCGGCGGCGATGCCCGACTTCATAGTCAAACAATTAATAAGACGTTCGCGAGCTTACGGCACGACCAGCAATTGGATCCCGCAAGACAATCTCACCATTGCGGTCGGCTTCAGAGCGAACGCGGGCGAGGAATACAAAGTGCTCGCCGTGAATGGTATGCCGCTCGGCCAGGAAGCAAAGCAAACTCGCGACTACAGCAAAGACGTGGCGCCGGGCGCGACTTCCAGCGGCGTTGAATATATCTCGGCGGTTGCGGATGTTTTTAGACCTGAATCCAAAACCGTTTTCAAAGTGGCTGATACTGATCTGGTTCAGGGCCGGCGAACTTTAGTTTTCGAATATGAAATCGAGAAGCCTTTTTCAACTCTTACCTTGAGGGCCAGCGAGGCCACGGCAAGTGTTGGCTCGCGAGGACGCGTTTGGATCGATCGAGAAACCAATCGCGTGCTGCGCTTCGAACAAATTGCCACGGAAATACCGGGTGACTTTCCCATCACAGCCGCCAGCACCCTCATCGACTACGACTGGGTGACTATCAACGAAAACAGGTATCTGCTGCCCACTCACTCAGAGATTTTGCTCACCACGGCAAACCGGCAAATGTCGGTGCAAAGCCGTAACGAAATTCGCTTCCGTGGTTACCAGAAGTTTGGGGCGGAGCTGAAGGTGATCGATGAAATCGATGAAAAGGATTTTCCCCCCGAGAAACCCGAGAAGCCATAGCAGACTGCTAAAAGCCAACACGAGACACAGAGTCGCAGAGAGAATGCCATTAGAAACTATTCGACGTAGCAGCAAGCGCTCTCGGAATGTCGTTCTTTGTGACTCCGCGTCTTTGTGGCTAACTGCAAGGCTTATCGCGCTGGTCTTCTTTGCAACCTGCTTCGGATCAATCTGTCCCGCCAGCTTCGCCCAGGCAAAGCCCGACAAAGATTATCTCGTTTATGTCTTGTCGGAAGCTGCCGACAAGATTTCTCTGATTCGTTTTGGACCAAACGGCGCGCACCTTGAACGCGAGGTGGCGACGGGTGACATGCCAATCGATATCGACGGGCCGCACGGAATTGCGATCTCTCGTGACAAGCAGTTCTACTACGTTTCGCTGGCGCATGGCCGGCCGTTTGGATCAGTTTGGAAGTATTCGACCAAAGACGATCGCGTCCTGGGCCAGGCGACCCTCGGCTTCTTCCCGGCCACCATGGACCTCAACGCGGACGGCAGCCTGCTGTACGTCGTGAATTTCAACCTGCATGGCGACATGGTGCCATCGTCAGTTTCCATTGTAGCAACCGAGCCGATGCTTGAAGTCGCACGCATTCAAACCTGCGCAATGCCGCATGGCTCGCGTCTGAATCCGCAGGGAACAAAACATTATTCAGCCTGCATGATGGACGACATGCTGGTGGAGATCGACACGCGAACGTTGAAAGTCTCGCGAAGTTTCCGGCTAACAAAAGGCAGCGAGATGGGAATGAACGGCCCGCCCGGCGCGCCAGAAACACAGAAGGAAAACATGGGCGGCGCGAGGGCGGTGTCTAAACGCGGGCAACGCCCGGCAGGCACGGGGCACATGGATATGGGCGGTCATGGAATGGAACCGCCGAAAGCCGGCGACGTATCCTGTTCGCCTACCTGGGCCCAACCGTCGGTAACGGGTTCATCCATTTTTGTTGCGTGCAATAAATCAAGCGAGATTGTGGAAGTAGACGCGGCCGGGTGGAGAGTGATGCGACGCATTCCGGCGCGCCCGGGAGTTTATAATCTGGCTGTTACGAAAGACGGGACGCGATTGCTCGCCACGAACAAACGCGACCAGTCAGTGTCCGTCATTGACCTGAAAAGCGGTAGCGAACTCGCTCGCATTCCCACTCGACGAAAAGTGCTCCACGGCGTGGTCGTTTCACCTGATGATCGATATGCGTTTGTTTCCGTGGAGGGCGTCGGATCAGAGCCAGGCACTGTAGAAATAATCGATCTCGCCGCACTTAAGATCGTTGCCAGCCTGGACGTCGCGGAAGAAGCTGCCGGACTCGAGTTCCTGCGGACCGAGCCTGCGAAGTAACTAAGATCCTCACTTTTTACTATTCATTGACGCACGCAATCGTCCACATATGTGTACACACCTCTATCCGTTCGTGTGCGGACGTCTACATGAAAGACTTATTGCAGTCGGCACATCCCGCGCGGCCCCATCAAGAGCTTCGCCGGGGTCGAACTCGGTACGCGCATTGCTGAAGTCCTAACCAATCCGAGTAGTATTGCAGTAAGGAGAAACTCCCACAATGAAGCCCAGGATACTCATCGTTGATGACGATGAAGCTATTACTCAACAACTGTTTTGGACGCTCAGCGACGACTATGACGTGGTAACGGCAAACGACATGCAGTCGGCCGTGCGGCGCGCGCGCGTTTATGAACCGGCCGTTTCGATCCTCGATCTACATTTGCCGCCGGAGGTCGATTCGACCGAAGTTGGCCTGCGGATTCTTGAATACTTAAAGTTCCACCTCCCGGAATCGAAGGTTCTGGTCATGACCTCGGCATGCGGCATCGAAACTCGCAACGCCTGCTACGCGGTCGGCGCAGATGAGTTTCTTGATAAGCCTTTCGATACGGAAAAGCTGCTGGCGACGATGCGTCGGATGGCTCCGCGCTCGCTTGATCTGGTCTGAATCCGATCACCTCCTCACCAAGTCCCTATGACACTGCAGAACTGGTCCGTAACACCCGCTACGGCAGGTGGGACTGACACGTTCGATCTCACTCCCGCCTATTACTGACTTCTCTCTGTTCGTCTGCGATAATGACCACCTCGCATAGTCAAAGCCCAGTAACGCAACCTGACTGCTTTTGTTTTTGAGTTGAACAGTTTTCTGAGTGGTGACCGATGAGCGAAGCAAGCGACCTAGTAAGTGGACTAAGTGAGCTGCCACTCTTTCCGCTGGCAGTGGTTTTATTTCCCGGTGTGCCGCTGCCGTTGCATATCTTTGAGCCGCGCTATCGGCAAATGCTGGCTGACATTCGCGCGAGCAATAATCTTTTCGGACTCTCCTACTTTGACGCGTCTACTTCGGAGCAAGAGTTCCCGCCGGTGGGTAGTATTGGCTGCGTTGCGAAAGTGACCGACGCCCAGGCCATGCCGGATGGACGGTCGAATATTCTGACGATCGGTGTGATCAGGTATCGCATTGAAGAGTACCTCGACCGAGGGGATCCATACCTCGTGGCACGCGTCACGTACTTTGAAGATGTGGGTGATGACAGCGCGGCGGTGCGTGACAGTTCGCGAGAAGTTGCCGAAACCTTCACCCGGATTGCTCGTGCGGTGCGCACTATCAACGACGAGCGCGCGCACCTGCCAAACATTGCCGACACTGAGCCTCAACGGCTCTCTTTCCTGGTGGCGGCAGCGATGGAGATGGATACAGACGTGAAACAGGAGCTGCTCGAGCTGCGCTTGACTTCACAACGCCTGCGACGATTGAGCGACATACTCGCGCGCGCTGTCTCCGGTTACGAAGAACGAGCGCGAGTTCACGAGCTGGCGAAGGGCAACGGCCATAGCGGCAGAAAAATTGAAGTCGAGTGATGCGCCTGAGCGAGTTGATCAAGAGGACGTGAATCGACGGGGATCAGGCAATGCATTTCCCATTTCTCATTTTTCAATGATCATTCGCGAATTCAACTTGGAAGTGCAACAGATCGTGATCGAGACCTGACGTCATCATGGACCGTTCTTGTTCACACCTGGCTGGAGCCAGGTGCTCCGGCGTTTTGCGCTTACACTTCGCTCGCGATTATCAGAACCGGGA